>JAUUZX010000386.1 GCA_030592025.1 bacterium
AGCACCAGTAGCAGGACGGCCCGGGGGCGAAAATACCGTCTATTGGGAGGCAACGTGTTGTTGTTGTTGAACATGAGTCAGCCCTTCAGTCCGGTCGTGGTGCGGATTCCGTTGCCGCACCGCAGCATGGTCACCGTGCGCGGGAATCTCTAGAGATATTTAAGCAATCCGTGTTCCAACCGCCGCAACTGCTCGAGGGTCGCGGTGAGCATCTCCTCGGGAGAACCCGCCGCGTCGATGACCCGAAAGCGCCGGTCGCCCGACTTGGCCATGGCCTGGTAGCCCTCGAAAACGCGCTCGTGGAAGGCCACGGTTTCCCGGTCGAGGCGATCGGTGGCCCGGCTCAGCAGCCGCTCGCGACCCATCTCCGGAGGCAGCAGGCAGAGCAGGGTCAGATCCGGCTCGATCCCGCCCAGGGCCACCCGATTGAGCTGATGCACCACCTTCTCGCCGAGGCCCCGTCCGAAGCCCTGGTAGGCCACCGACGCGTCGGCGAACCGGTCGCAGAGGATGATCATGCCCGCGGCCAGGGCCGGCCCGACGCTCTCGCTCATGAGTTGGGCCCGGCTGGCGACCATGAGCAGCAACTCGGTCTCGGCGCACATGCCTTCAGACGCCTGATCCAGCAGAATGTTCCGGATCCTCTCGCCGATGGCCGTGCCGCCGGGCTCCCGCAGCAGCAGGGGCTCGTCGCCGCAGGCCCGCAGGCGTTCGGCCACGGCGCTGATCAGCGTCGTCTTGCCGCTGCCCTCGGGGCCCTCGAAGGTGATGAGCAGGCCACGACCCTGTTCGGCGTCCCCGGGGCCGTTCACGTGACGTCCTCGTGGGGGTCGGGATCGTCCCCCTCGTCGTCCTCCCCGGGCGGGCCGGCCAGGCGCGCCACGGGCCCCTCGGCGGGCGCGGGACCGGGCAACTTGCCCGCCACGTGGACGATGCGCTGGACGGTGGTCGCCAGGGTCGCCAGGGTGAGGAAGGCGAGGATCGGCACGAGGAGCCAGCGCCCCAGCAGCAGACCGGCGGCCAGCAGGATGACCCGTTCCGTGCGCTGGAGCAGCCCCACCATGCAGGTCTCCCCCAAGCCTTCGGCGCGGGCCCGGACGTAGCTCGTGGTCAGACTGCCCACCACGGTGCCCGTCACGAGCACCAGGGCCAGGCGATCGGGGCCGTCGGGCAGGCTCGCGAAGTACCAGGTGAGACCGGCGAAGAGGAAGGCCTCGCCCAGGCGGTCGAAGCACGAATCCAGGAAGGCGCCTCGGCGGGACACGGTGCCCTGCAGCCGGGCCAGGTCACCGTCGAGCATGTCGAAGGCCGAGCCGATCACGAAGACCAGACCACCGAAGAACAGGCCGCCCCGGGCCACGATGAGCCCCGACAGGGCCGTGATCCCGAGGCCCATGAGTGAGACGCCCAGGGGCGACACACCCAGCCGGTCCAGGGCCAGCACCAGCGGGCGCACCCGGTCGCGTCCCTGCTGCTTGAGCGATGCGAAGTCCATCATTTCTCTCCCGCGTCGGCGGCGTCCCGCCCCTGCAACACGAGCACCAGTTCCCCCTTGAGGCGGGGGCCGGTGATGCTCGCCAACAACTCCTGCGCGGTGCCGCGCAGGGTTTCCTCGTGGAGCTTGGTGATCTCGCGGGCCACGGCCAGGCGGCGGGTGGGCGCCAGGGTCTCCAGGATCTCCAGGGTCGACCGGATGCGGTGGCAGGACTCGAGCGTGATGACCGTGCCCCGCTCCTCGAGCGCATCGGTCAGGAAGCGCGACCGCGCACCCTTCTTCCGGGGAAGATACCCCACGAACAGGAAACGGTCAGGGGAAAAACCCGCCAGCACGAGGGCCGCCAGGACGCTCGACGGTCCCGGGATCACGGTCCAGGGCAGTTCCGCCTCCTGCAACGCCCGCACGAGGGAAAAACCCGGGTCCGAGACGCAAGGCATGCCGGCGTCACTGACCACCGCCACGCGTTGCCCCGCACGGAGCTGCTCGACGATGCGCGGCACCACCGTCCGCTTGTTGTGGTCGTGGTAGCTGGCCGTGGGCACGGACAGGCCGTAGCGGTTGAGCAGGCGCCGGGTGTGGCGGGTGTCCTCGGCGTAGAGCACGTCCACGGCGGCGATCACCGCCAGGGCGCGCAGCCCCATGTCCCCCATATTCCCGATGGGGGTGGCCACGAACTGGCACTGGCCCGCGGGCACCTCGACCTCGGGCAGTTCGACGGTGGTCAATGGAAGCCCCCGTCGACGGGGGTGGGCATGGCCGGGTCCGGATCCCGTCGGCCCGGGAAGACCGCCACCGGCACGCCGCGACGCTTGTAGGCCATGGCCGCGACCCGCTCGGCCAGCATGGTGACGACCCCCGGGTCGTGCCCGAGGGCGGCGACCCGGGACTCGCTCCGCCCGTCGTCGATCAGGGCGTGGAGGATCTCGTCCGCGACGGCGTAGGTCACGCCGAGTTCGCCCTCGTCGGTCTGGCCCTCCCAGAGGTCCGCGCTCGGCGCCTTCGTGAGCACCGCGGCGGGCAGGTCCAGCCAGGCCGCCAGCAGGCGGATCTCCGTCTTGTAAAGCTGACCCACGGGGTTCAGGGCACAGGCGTTGTCCCCGTACAGGGTGGTGTAGCCCAGGAGGGCCTCGGTGCGGTTGCCCGTGCCCAGGACGAGGGAGCCGTCCCGGGCGGAGAGATCATAGAGGATGATCATGCGGGAGCGGGCCATGACGTTGCCGCGCCTCACCGGGTCGGCGTCCCGGGTGGTGGTCAGGTAGGCGTCGGCCATGGAGGTGATCGTGATGGTCTCGGTGCTCAGGCCCAGATGGGTAGCGACCGCCTCGGCGTCGACTCGTGACGCGTCGGAACGGGAGGCGTAGGGCAGGAGCACGCGCAGACCGTGCTCCGCCCCCACGGCCCGCGCGGCCAGCCCGGCGGCCACGGCGGAATCGATGCCCCCGGAGAGCCCCAGCACCAGACGTTCGCGGCCGGCGGCGGCCATGGTCTCGCGGATGAATTCGCAGCAGCGGTCCGCCGCCGTGGCGGGGCCGAATGCCCAGGCGGGAGGGTTCAGGTCGGCTGCGGGCTCGTTCATGTCGTCGTCTCCTCGGTACGCGGCGTCAGTTTCGACGCCAGCCCGCCGGCAGGAAGAGCACCAGCACGGTGAACAACTCCAGGCGGCCGATGATCATCAACGCCATCAGTAGTCATTTTTCCCAACC
>JAUUZX010000270.1 GCA_030592025.1 bacterium
GCCATCGTCACCCTGCTCACCGGGTTGGTGTTCTCGCTGTTCACCAGGTGGGGATTCTTCCGGCATGGATGGATCGTGTACAAGTGGGCTGCCACCCTGGCGATCATACTCACGGGCACCTTCTACCTGGGCCCCATGGTGTCCGATCTCCTGGAAATATCAGACGCGAAAAGACTCGGCGCCCTGCAGGATCCCTATTACCTGCGGGGCGTCACCATCGGCACCTGGGCCGCGATCATCAACATGTCACTGCTGATCGCCGCCGTCTTCCTCTCCATCTACAAACCATGGAAAAACCTCAGACACTAGCCCCCCATCTCTTCACCACACCAGGGTCTGCATACAAGAACGTCGGGATGTCCTCGCCGCTTTGCGGCTGCGGATTACCCGACGTTCTTGTATGCAGACCCTAGCGGCGCCCGCGAGCCTTCTTCTCGAATTCGGCGATCAGGTCCTTGCCCGAAACCAGGCTCACGATCCGAAAATCCTCCGTGTGGAGGCCCGCGTCATCGAGGACGTTGAGCTCGAGATCGAAGGTGTGGGACAGATCACGGAACTGCTCCGGCCGCTCCTCGAGGAGGTAGAGGGCCAGCACCGGATTGGCCTGGATCTGCAGCCTCTTCTCCCCCGTGACGATGGCGATGCGGTGGATCAACCGCTCGATCTTGTTGCTCATGGTCTCGAAGGAGAGCACCTTGCCCGTGCCCGTGCAGTAGGGGCAGTCGTCCGAGAGCTGGCTCAGCAGCGAGGGACGCACACGCTGACGGCTCATCTCCACCAGCCCCAGGCCCGAGACCTGGAAGACCTTGTGCCGGGCCCGGTCGCGCTTCAGGTGGGTGCGCAGCTCGTTGAAGACGCGCTTCTTGTTGCTCTCGCTCTCCATGTCGATGAAGTCGATGACGATGATGCCGCCCACGTCCCGCAGACGCACCTGCCGAGCCACCTCGCGGGCCGCCAGCAGGTTCGTCTGGAAGATCGTGTCCTCCTGGTTGCGCTTGCCCGTGAAGCGACCGGTGTTCACGTCGATGGAGACCAGCGCCTCGGTCGGCTCGATGATCAGGTAGCCGCCCTTCTTCATCCACACGCGCTTGTCGAGGGTCTTCTTGATCTCGGGCTCGATCTCGAACGCGTCGAAGATGGGCAGGTCGCCCTTGTAGAGTTCGATGCGGCTCTTGAGCTCGGGCGCGAAGAATCTCACGTAGGCCATGAGGCGGTCGTAATCTTCCTTGTCGTCGATGACGAGACGCGCCGTGTCCTCCTTGAAGAGGTCACGGATGAGCCCGACGACCAGCCCGACGTCCTCGTGGACCAGGTACGGAGCCTTTTGCTCGGCGGCGCTGCCCTGGTCGATCTTGCGGAACAGGTTGCTGAGGTATTCGACGTCCTGCTTCAGGGCGTCATCACTCGCGGACGTGGCCGCCGTGCGGATGATGAACGCGCCTTCGTCGGGGCGGTTCTCCTGCAGGATCTGCTTGAGACGGACGCGCTCGCGGCGGTCCTCGATCTTGCGGGAGACGCCGATGTGGCGGCCCTTGGGCATCATGACGAGGTAGCGGCCCGGCAGGCTGATGTCCGCCGTCAGGCGTGGCCCCTTCGAACTGATGGGCTCCTTCGTGACCTGGACGAGGATCTCGTCACCGACCCGCAGCACCGTGCCGATGTCCGGCACGAAGCGATGACGCCCCCGGCCGCCCCGGCCCCGCTGGCTCTTGCTCTCGTCTTCCTCATCGGTGTCGTCGTGATCCAGATCCGAGGCGTGCAGGAAGCCCCCCCGTTCCATGCCGATGTCCACGAAGGCGGCCTGCAGGCCGGGCTTCACCGAGGTGACCTTGCCCTTGTAGACGTTGCCGACGATGCGTTTGGCGTCGGCGCCCTCGACGAGGAGTTCCGTGACGTCGCCATCCTCGAGCATGGCGACGCGGATCTCGTGGGGCGTCGAATTAATGATGATTTCTTTTTTCATAAGATCCCGACCCGCACGCTAGCCGACCAGATGCCGGCCCAGCCAGAAGCGCAGGTTGGTCTCACCCACTTCCTCGACGGGCGTCAACCAACGACCGTCCGTGTGATGGCCCAGGCAAACCGTGCGGGTGATGCGGCAGTGCCGGGGTTCCGGCAGGGCATCGCCCAGAAGGCTGGCCAAAAAGTCGTGCACCGGCAGGATACCGCCGCCCTCGCGTCGCAACAGGGTGCAGCGCAGCGTGGGCGCGGTCGCGCCGGTCGATGCATCCATGAGCCCGATCCCACCGGTCGGCACCAGCGGTCGGGCATCGATCTCCAGATCGCCCTTGGGGCGTTTGCGCACGCACAGCCACTGGTCGCTGGCCTCGAAGGCCGCGATCCGCTCGGCCACGCATTCACGGGATGGCCCGCCCGCCTCCGCAGACGGCAATTCCACCCTGTAATCAAAGCGTTCGACGGACTGGTCGATGGACGGAGGCGTCTGCCCGCCGACCACGACCGCACGACCGAACGCGAGGCCCGCCGGCAACTGGGCGTTGAGTGTCTCGACCCAACCCGGCGCCTGGCCCTCGAAAGCGATGTCGAGGCATTCGCGCACGCCACCAATGCCTACCGGCAGCGGCGGCCCGAACTTCCACAACGGATGGGGATGATAGCCCTTGCTGTAGGCCACAGGCAAGCGGGAACGACGCAACGCCAAATGGAGGTGGCGCTGAAAATCCAGATGGCCCAGGAAGATCATGTCGCCCGTCTTGGCGTACTCGACGCGGTACCAGCACTTCGACGCGGCCTGATCGCGCCAGACGCGCCACTTCTTCCGCTCCTTGCCCGGGTCGTCGACTTCGGCGTTGCGCGGGTCGAAAACCTGCGGTGGCTCCACCGGGGTGGCCGCGGGCGCGCCGGCCTCCAGGTTCTCCAGCTTGGCGAAGATGTGCTGCAGGTCGCCGTCACAGGCGGTGCAGTCGTAGCAGGCTCCCTCCAGACGGCAGTCGTGGAGGGTCGCGGCGCGCTGGGCCCGCTTCCAGTCCTTGGCCAGGAACCCCCGGTCCATGCCGCAGTCCACCGTGTCCCAGGGCAAGGGCGCCTGGGGATCGCGGGGATCCAGGTACGTTTGGGGGTCGATCCCCAACTCGTCGAAGGCCCGGGTCCAGCGCTCCATGTCGAAGTGCTCGGTCCAGGCGTCGAAACGGGCGCCCAGTTCCCAGGCCTTGACCACGACCGGGGCCAACGCCGCATCCCCCAGGCCGAGGATGGCCTCGAGCACCGACACGTCCGGGTCGCGCAGGCTGGTCTTCACCCGCAGGCGGCCCAGGCGCCGCCCGAGGTATTTGTTGCGGCGCTCGATTTCCGCAGCGGGGATCTGCCCCGCCCATTGGAAGGTCGTGTGGCACTTGGGCGCGAACGGCGAGATGGACACGTGGACCTGGGAACCGCCCCGGGGGGCCATGCCCACCACGCGACCCACCAGGGCCACCAGTTCGTCCAGATCCTCGTTGGTCTCCGACGGCAACCCGATCATGAAGTACAACTTGACGTTCTTGACGCCTGCGGCGAAGGCCTCCCCCGCCGTGCGGACCACGTCATCCTCGGTGATGTTCTTGTTGATGACGTCACGCAGGCGCTGGCTCCCGGCCTCCGGGGCGAAGGTGAAGCTCTTCGGCCGTTCACGACCGATGCGCGCGTAGAGGTCCGCGTCCATGGAGTCCACCCGCAGGCTGGGCAGCACGAGGTTCGTGCGCTCACCGGTCATCTCGGCCTGAATCCCCTCCACCGTGGCGCTCAGGCCGCTGAAGTCGGAGGTGGAGAGGCTCATGAGTGAGATCTCCGGATACCCCGCCTCTTCAAGATTCGCGCGGGCCGCGGCGATCAGCTTCTGGGGATCCCTCTCCCGCACGGGGCGCGTGATCATGCCCGCCTGGCAGAAGCGGCAACCGCGCACGCAGCCCCGCATCACTTCCAGGGCGAGGCGGTCGTGCACCGGTTCCATGACCGGCACGAGGTGGTGCGGCGGCGGGTAGGCGTCCAGGTCGGGGACGACCCGCGAACGCACCGGCGCGGTCACTCCGGGGTGCCAGGCGCCGGGCAGTTCCCGCAGGCGGTCGAGCAGGTCCGCCCGGGTGCCGCCCTCGCTTTTCCAGTTCGC
>JAUUZX010000327.1 GCA_030592025.1 bacterium
CCCAGGCGGCGGCGGGCATCCACACGGGCGGCCAGGGCGCAGGCCTGCCGGTCCTTGTCCAGGTTGATGACCAGATCGAAGGGCGTCGACTCGAGCCACAGCACGGCGTTGACGTCCAAGCGCAACGGGTCGTCCACGGCCGCCGGCAGCAGGTCAGGGAAATCGGTGACCCAGGTGACAGCGTGGTCGGGGTACTCGCGCTTCAGGGGCTCCAGCAGGGGTGTGGTGCGGATGACGTCGCCGGCGGCGCCGAGCTTGATCAGGAGGATGCGCCCGGCCCGGGGACGGAAGTGGGCGCAGCCGTCGCAATGCACGCCCTCGTTCTTGTGGGGCGTGCAGGGCACATGGCCGCGGAAGTGGAAGCAGTCGGTGCGGATGTTCACGTTACTCCGTTCCTGGGGTGCGGTGCGACATGGTTCAACGTTCCCGGTCCAGGCGCCGCTCGATCTCCTGCAGATCCTCGCGGGCGCGCAGCTCCAGGCCGCTGGGCAGACCGTGCTGCAGGGCGAAGGTGTAGGCACCCTGGGCCTGGGCCAGGTTCTCCATGCCGTAGTAGAGACGGCCCATGTGGAAGTAGATGACGGCCTCACCGGTCCGTGCCCGATTCAACTGCAGCGCTGTCATGTAGGCATCGAGGGCCTCGAAGTTCCGGTTCGTCCCGGCCAGGGCGCGACCGCGCAGGAGCTGCAGCCGGCTCTTGGCCGTGGCGCTCAACTCGAGAGTGCCGTCCAGCAGCTTGTCGACGAGCTCGAGGGCTTCGGCCGGGCGGCCCTTGTCGAGGTGCTCCTCGGCCTTGGTGATGCCATGGCGCAGGGGCGCCGGCAGCGGCGCGCGCAGGGTCAGCAGTTCGGCCCGCAGGTCCACGGCCAGCTGCCTCATCTCCGGAGTCAGGTCGGCGGCCAGGGCCTCGTCCACCAGGGTGGACGCGCCGTCGTAGTCGCGGCGGTGCCGGCGGAAGCCCGCCAGCAACACCTTGGCGACGGCGTCGTCGGGGTTCTGATCGAGGGCGGCCCGGCATCGGTCCTCGGCCTCGATCCGGCGCCCGGCGGCGTAGTACTCGAGACTGCGGTTCACCTCGTAGCTGTAGGCTGCCTGGTTCTGGTCCCTTGGCGGGCCCAGGAGGGTGATGACCACGGCGCCCTGCCGACGCCGGTTCGTCACCACGGCGATGATCTCCTCCCCTTCGCCCCAGGGGATGTCGACCTCGTGGCGCGACTCGTCGTTCACCGCGTACAGCAGGACCTCGCCCCGCTTCCGGATCACGTTCAGGTCGCAGTTGAGGTCACCCCCGTCGACGACGAGTTTCCAGGCGCGAACGGGCATGTCGGCGAAATCCACGCGGACCTGGAAGGACTCCCGCGGGGCCAGGGTGTAGCTCTCGGAAGACCAGGCTTCCCACACTCCATCCGGACCGGCGGCTGCGGGAACGGCCGTCGCCCCCGCCATCGAGGCCATGACCAGCACGCCCAGCATCACCCGGAGCGAGCGGAGTCCCATTTGCTCTTTCATTCCCCATCCTCTCCGCCGGATCCAACCATGCAGTTGATCTGGCGCGGAAGTTGCCTATACTCAGCAAAAATCTACCCGAAGATGGCGACGAACTCAAGCCGTCGCCCCCAGCCGCCCAAGGGAGGAAACATGTATTTGCCCCTGGCTCTCCGTGTGCAACCGCGCCCCGCCGTCCTGCTGGCTTTCGCAGCACTGCTGATGATGGCCCCGCTGTTCTCGGCTTTTTCCGTTTGCAAAGCCCATGCCCAGAGCGCCGACACCGTCGCGGCGGATCTCGCATTTCGCGTCGTCGACGGCACCACGGGGCAGGGGACCCACGCCGACCGCCTGACCATCGCCTACCTCGGCGTGCGGCAGGAGCCCATCATCGACATCGTCCCCGGGGGATCGGCCTTCGTGCTGGATGACGTCCCGCTCAGGGAGCGTGGCCGCTACATCGTGGCGGCGTGGAAGGACGGCGTGCCCTACTTCTTCAACCGCCCGGCCCGGGATCTCATGGCCCAGGAGCAGACGCTCCACGTGTTCAGCACCACGACGGATCGTGCCGACGTGCGCATCTCGGGCATGAACCTCGTCCTCCGCCGCCGGGAAACCGTGGTCGAGTTCGAGGTCCTGCTCCAGATCGACAACGCCACCAAGCCCCAGTCTACTCTCCACGCCCCGCCCAGCGCCTTCGACCTGAAACTCCCCGACGGCGTCGACCGGGTGGAGGCCGTGTACCACCGCGGCCCCGACCCCATCAGCGTGCCGGTCACGTCCCTCGGTGACAACCGCTGGGGCCTGGACATGGGCGTCGTGCCCGGCAACAACCGTATCCGCCTCACCGCCATCGTGCCCTGGCGCGAGGGCATGGAAGTGCCCGTGGGCAGCAACCTGGCCCTGGACGCCTGGAGCGTGCTGGCCACCCCCGACTGGATCGTGATCGACAGCCGCGACCTGGAGCCCGATCCGGACACCGCCCAGGACAACGTGAAGCGCATGAAGGGGCCGGTCCTGGACCCCGGGCAATCTTTCCGCTTTATTCTGCGGGGCGGGGAGATCACCGCCGGCGCGACCGAAGAGGTCTTCACCACCGAAGCCCCCGAGAATGTCGACGAGGAAGAGGAAGACGGCGGCATCGGCGGTCTGCCCATCGCGGTCGTCATCGCGCTCGGCGTCGTCATCATCGCCGTCGTGGCCCGTCGCCGCCGTTAGCACACTGACCGGATCGCACCAGCGGTCCCGAGGAGAATCCATGTCCGGCACCATCGAGTTGACCCTGGGCCACAGCCCCGACCCCGACGACGCCTTCATGTTCTACGCCCTGGCCAAGGACAAGCTCGACACGGGCCCCTACCGCTTCACCCATGTCATGGAGGACATCCAGACCCTCAACGAGCGGGCCACCCGCGGCGAACTGGACATCACCGCCATCAGCATCCACGCCTACGCCTACGTGCTGGACAAGTACGCCCTGCTGCCCGCGGGCGCGAGCATGGGCTTCGGCTACGGCCCCATGGTGGTGGCGCCGGAGATGATCAAACCCACCGACCTGGCGGGCATGAAGATCGCCGTCCCGGGCCTCATGACGTCGGCCTACCTCGAACTGCGCCTGGCCATCGGCGACTTCGAAGCGGTGGTCGTGCCCTTCGACGAGATCATCCAGCGCGTGGTCAGCGGCGAGTTCCCCGCGGGGCTCATCATCCACGAGGGGCAACTCACCTACGCCGAGGCCGGCCTCACCGAGTGCATCAACCTGGGCAAGTGGTGGTGGGAGACGACGGGCCGCAAGGAATGGCCCCTGCCTCTGGGCGGCAACGCCATCCACAAGAAGCACGGCGACAAGATGAAGGACATCAGCGACATCCTCACCGCCAGCATCCGCTACAGCCTGGACAACCGCGCCGCCGCCCTGGACTACGCCCTGGGCTGGGCCCGGGACATGGGCGTCGAGCTGGCCGACGAGTTCGTGGGCATGTACGTCAACGACTGGACGTTGGACTACGGCGACCACGGCCGCGCGGCAATCCGCGAGCTGCTCGACCGCGGCCACCGGGCGGGGATCATCCCGGCGGTGGAGAAGTTGGAGTTCGTGGGTTAGGGATCGGCCCCGG
>JAUUZX010000373.1 GCA_030592025.1 bacterium
CGCACACGTGCTCGCTGTAACCGCCGAAGTAGCAAAGCGCCGCCACTGTCTCGCCCAGCCGAGACTCGGGCACGCCTTCGCCGACGGCATCCACGCTGCCGCTCAACTCGTAACCGGGCACCGCCGGCAGCTTCGGCCCATCCGGATACAGTCCGAGGCGGATCATGACATCAGCGAAGTTCACTCCGGCCAGCGCCGTGCGCACGCGGACCTCACCAGGTCCCGGCTCGGGCACCGGCGCCTCGCGGGCCACGAGTACCTCGGGACCACCCCTGCGAGTGATGACGATCTGACGCATCGATTCTCCTCTCGGCCCCTACCTTACCCGCAGGTCAGGCTATGGCGCAGCACTTCTTGTATTTCTTGCCGCTGCCGCAGGGGCAGGGGTCATTGCGCCCCACCTTGGGCGCCTCGCGCACGAAGGGTTTGACCAGTACGGGCTGGCCCTGCAGGAAGTACCAGTGGCCGTCCTCGCGGATGAAAAACGCGTCCTCGTGGTGACGCTTGCGTTCGCCCTCGTAGGTATACTCGGCGGCGAACTCCACATGCCCCTCGTCGTCGTCCTCGCCGCCCTCGTTGACCGTGATGATCTCCAGGCTATGCCACTCGCTGTCTTCGGCCCACTGGCGCACCGCCTCGGCGTCGTGGTCGTCGCGGCTTTCGGGGTGCAGGGACGTACCGAGGAAGTCGATTTCCGCTCGTGCATAGGCGGTGTAGCGGGCCCGCATGAGGGCCTCGGCGGTGGCAGCCTCACAGTCGCCGGAGATAATGGGGCCGCAGCAGGTGTCGAGTTGTTGGCCGGAGCCGCAGGGACAGGGCATGGTACACCTCGGGGTGATGGTCGGTCAGGCGATGTGACTGTGCCGCTAGAATAGGTTGCCAGTAGCTCGGCATCAACCACGGTCGAGGTCACCAGGACGGGCTCGTTATTCTTGACATACTGCTATCACCTGTGGCAGAATATCGCCAGGTCTGCATCTCCGCGCCCCACGAACTCGCGGAATCGCCACACACCGCAGCCGGTCCATATCGACACGACCATTATCTGCATCGTCCATGGTGCGCCCCGCCCGGCGACCGGGCCGGTCGGGCGCATGTTGCGTCGGCGGGCCCCGGCGTGAGAACGCCAGTGCCGGCCGTCGTCGTCCTCGACGCTAACGGAAGGGAATCACCATGAGAAATCGTTCACGCTTCATCATCGCGCTCGTCGCGCTCGTGGCCCTGGGGCCCGTGGCGGCCCAGGCCCAGTGGTACGACGGCTTCGAGTCGTATCCGGCGGGCGGCGGCCTGCACGGCCTGGGAGGCTGGGCCGGCTGGAACGACGACCCCGCCTGGGACGCCGTGATCACCGACCTCTACGCCTTCACGGGATCGAACTCCGTCGCGATCGCGGGCGACGCGGACATCGTGCAGCAGTTCAGCGGTTACAACTCGGGCGCGTGGGAGATCGTCGCCTGGATGTTCATTCCCACCGATTTCTCGGGCCAGACCTACTTCATCGTTCTGAACACCTACACACCCAACGGCGACATGAACTGGTCGGTCGAGGTCAACTTCACCAATGGCCAGGTCACTGATTATGGCGGCACAGGGTCGCTGCCCTATGTCGTCGGTGAATGGGCCGAACTGAGGCTGGAGATCGACCTCGTGGCCAATCTGCAGACGTTCTACTACAACGGAGATTTCTTGTACGAGGCCAGCTGGACCGAGGGTGCCAGCGGCGGCGGCGCGCTCAACATCGGTGCCATCGACCTCTTCGCCAACGGCGCCTCACCGGTCTACTTCGATGACCTCTCGCTCTCCCAGGGGGGTGTCGCCACACAGCCCACGAGCCTGAGCGCAGTGAAGAACCTGTTCCGGTAGAGACAATGCCTCGACGTCGACGGGCCGCCTCATGCGAGGCGGCCCGTTTCTTCGCTCACGTTCTTGTCTCGAGAAACTGTCGCTCAGTCCTTATCAGCCCTCCGCGCCCCATGATACAGGAACCACGCCAGCACACAGAACATCGCCAGGGTAACCACCGCCGAAGGAGCCATCTCCTCCCAGTGATGTGTCCCGATGGCACCGGGCACCGACCAGCCGGAGTCCCCCGTGGACACGATGCCGATGTACTTCACGATGGACGCGATCACACCCATGATGGCGCCACCGGCCACGAAGCCGCTGGCCATGAGCGTGCCCTTCTCCTTGCGCTTGGTCTTGGTCTCTTCCGAGCCGCCCTGGGCCACGAAGTGGGCCACCAGGCCGCCCGCGAGCACCGGGGTATTCACTGAAAGGGGCAGGTACATGCCCAGGGCGAAGGCCAGGGCCGGCAGACCCGCCCACTCCAGGATCAAGGCCATGAAGATGCCCGCCATATAGAGCAACCACGGCGCGGGCTGTCCGGTCATCAAGGGCTCGATCACCGCCACCATGGCGTTGGCCTGGGGCGCGGGCAGGGCGCCCTCGCCGGTGAAGCCGTACGAGGTGTTCAGGATCATGATCACCGCGGTCACCGAGACGGCGGCCACTAGGGTCCCGAGGAACTTCCATTTCTGCTGCACCGCTGGCGTGGTGCCGAGCCAGTAGCCGATCTTCAGATCGCTGATGAAGCCACCGCTCATGCTCAGCGCGGTGCAAACCACGCCGCCGATCAAGAGCGCCGCCACGAGGCCGGTTTCCCCCTGCACGCCCACGCTCTTGAGAACGACCGAGCTGATGATCAGGGTCATCAGGGTCATGCCCGAGACGGGATTCGTGCCCACGATGGCGATGGCGCGCGCGGCCACGGTGGCAAAGAGGAAGCTGATGAAGCCCACGATCGCGAGGCCCACCAGGGCCTGGACCAGGTTCACTCCGGGCACCAGGAAGAGGAAGAAGCAGAAGACCGCGAGCAGGGTCAGGATGGTCAGGGTCGTGGTGAGGTTGATGGGCAGGTCGCGCTCGGTGCGCTTGGTGTCGCCGCCCGCTGCGCCCTGCTTGCCCGCCTGGGCGGCCAGGGCGAACGCTCCCACGATGATGCTGCGGCTCTTCCAGAC
Organism: bacterium; assembly: GCA_030592025.1. The sequence continues at coordinate 3,018 of JAUUZX010000373.1, forward strand.
GCCGATCAAGCCGGCCATGGCGATGGCGCCGATGCCCACCGGCCGCACGAACTGGCGGAAGATCTCCTCGGTGGAGAGGCTGTTGAGGAGGGCCAACTGGTAAAGCTCGCCGTTTACCATCACGCCCTTACCAAGGATGCCCACCATGGGCACCATGACGAACCAGCTCAGGAACGAGCCGCAGGCGATGATCAGCGCGTACCTGAGGCCGATGATGTAGCCCAGGCCCATGATGGCGGCCTCGGTCATCATGTGGAATTCGAGGCG
>JAUUZX010000508.1 GCA_030592025.1 bacterium
AGGTGGAGGCCTTCGTGGAGCGGGTGCGGGTCGCCGTCGACGTGACCGATCTCAGCTTTACTGTCGAGCCGAAGATGGACGGGGTCGCCGTGGTCGTGCGCTACCGGGACGGCGTCCTCGCCCTTGGGCTCACCCGGGGTGACGGTGGCCACGGTGATGTCATCACGGCCAACCTGGCCACCCTCCGGAGCATCCCCGAGGAGATCGCCGTCCGCGCCGAGGATATCCTGCCCGGTGGGGCGACGGCCTGGGAGGCTAGGGGTGAGGCGTTCCTGAGCCTATCGCGCTTCCGCGAACTCAACGCTGAGCGGGAGGACGATGGCCGGGAACCCCTGGCCAACCCCCGCAACGCCACCGCCGGCACCCTCAAGACCCTCGACAGCGCCGTGGTCCGGCGCCGGGGGCTTTCGGTCGTTTTCTACGAGCTCTTCCCTCTCGACGACAGCGACGCGCCCACGGGGGCGGGCTTCGTCGACCACCGGGCGGAACTGGCGGCCCTCGAGGGTCTCGGCCTGCCGGTGAACCCCTTCCTGCGGGAGGCCACGACGGTGGCCGGGATCCAGGAGCATCTGGCGGAGCTGGAGGGCCTGCGCCCGGAGCTCGATCACCAGATCGACGGCGCGGTCATCAAGGTGGACGAACGCGAGTGGCAGGAGGCCCTGGGCCGCACGGCCAAGTCGCCGCGGTGGGGGTTGGCCTACAAGTTTGCCGCCGAGGAGGCCGTCACCACGCTGCGGGACATCACCCTCCAGGTGGGGCGGACCGGGGTCATCACGCCGGTGGCCGAGCTCGAGCCCGTGAACCTGGCGGGCAGCACCGTCAGCCGGGCCACCCTCCACAACTGGGAGGAGATGGAGCGCAAGGACATCCGCCGGGGCGACCGGGTCGTGGTGGTCAAGGGCGGGGACATCATCCCCAAGGTGCTGCGCGTGCTGGTGGACGAGCGCCGGGGAGACGAAACGGCGCTGCCGCGACCGGAGGCCTGCCCCGTGTGTGGCGACCCGACCCGCAGCAACGACGACGAGGTGGCCTTGCGCTGCGTCAACCCCCTCTGCCCGGCGGTCGTGGCCGGACGGCTCCGCCACTTCGCCGGGCGTGGCGGCTGCGACATCGAGGGGCTGGGCAGCCGCTCCATCGACACCTTCCTGGAGGAAGGCCTCGTCCAGGGTCCGGCCGATCTGTTCCGACTCCGGGCCGGGGATCTCGTCGACCTGCCCGGCTGGGGTGAGCGTTCCGCCGAGAAGCTGCTGGCCGGTCTGGCCCAGGCGCCGCAGCGCCCCTGGGCTGCCAAGATCTTCGCCCTGGGCATCCCCCAGGTGGGGGTGAGCACCGCCCGCACCCTGGCCGTGGCCCATCGCGACCTGGACGCCCTGCTGGCCGCGACTCCGGAAGGCATGGCCGAGCTGCCGGACATCGGACCCATCGTGGGGGAAGCGGTCCATGACTTCCTGCACGGGGCCGGCGCGCCCCTCGTGGCCGAGCTGCGGGAGGTGGGCTTCTTCCTCGAAGAAGAGGATGCGCCGGCGGCGGCCGCGGGCACCGCGACGGGATGGTTCGCCGGCAAGACCGTGGTCCTGACCGGCACGCTGGCCGCCATGGGGCGGGCCGAGGCCGGGCGTCTCATCGAGGCCCAGGGGGGCAAGGTTACCGGCAGCGTGAGCAAGCGCACCGACGCGGTGGTGGCCGGGGACAAGGCGGGCTCCAAGCGCGCCAAGGCCGAGGAACTCGGTGTCGAGGTGCTCGACGAGGCGGCCTTCCTCGCGCGTCTGGAAGCCATCGGGGACGATGCTCCATGACGGCCGACCGTCATCTCCTGCTGGCCCGACCGCTGCCCGAAAGCGGCGGGCGCTGGCTGGCCCTCGACCTGATTGCGGGTCAGCGGGTGTGGGAAATCGACGGGCCGGGCCAGGTGCCGGACCAGGCTCCGGACGCCCTGCTGGCGGCGGGGCGGGGCGATCACCCCGTGGAGATTGTGCCGCGAGGGGTGCGTCTGGACGAAGGCGTGTTGTGGTCCTTCCTGGACCCGCTCAACGCCGGTCGCGACCCCGAATTCCTGCCGCCGGATCAGGCCGCCGCGGCGGCGGTGCTGCGTGAGGAAAGGCGCCGTTTCCTGGCGGGCTGGCGTCGCTGGCACGAGATGCCGCGGGATTTGCGGGCCCAGTGCCGTGGGCTAGTGGAGGGGGGCCAACGCGAACTGATGCCGCTGCTGGAGATCCTGGACGGCGAGCCGGCGGCGGACTCCGTGCCGACGATCCCCGTGCCCGACCCGGGTCCAACGCCCCGACCTTTGCCGGCGGACCCGGACGGGGTGGCGTCATGGCTCATGGACCCGGAGGGCCTGGGGGCGTGCTACGGCCCGAATTTCACGCCCCGGCCCGAGCAGGCCGAGATGGGGCGACGGGTGGCCGAGGCCCTCGGCGCTTCCCAGCCGCTGTTGATCGAGGCGGGCACCGGCGTGGGCAAGACCCTGGCCTACCTGGCGGCGCTGGTTGGCGATGCGGTGGCCCGCGGATC
>JAUUZX010000334.1 GCA_030592025.1 bacterium
ACGGCGGTGGTGGTCTTGCCCACCCCGCCCTTGGTCATGGCAACGGCGATGATCCGCATGGGGGCTCCTTCGTGTCCGTGGTCCTGCCCCACGGTGGTGGTTGGTGCCGGAACGCGGCATTAGGAACGATCGTGCCAATAGGTGTCATGTTGCGTAAGAGGTGGTCGTGGCAGACTTTGTGGAGGTAGAGGGCCGATCCCGTCGACGCCGGGCCCTTGCACTTGGCACGCCGCCGATGTCCGGTCGTTCCCCAGGGGGGCGCGCCGTCCCGAGGTGGCGGGCAGGCCGCATCCTCGACGCCAGGTTGGCTGACCCCCTTCCCGTCGCCCCCCGCCCTGTGGTATAATCCCAACTATTGGAGTCCGGCTTCCATGGATGGCAGCCACAGCAAGGTATATATGGATATTTGTTAGAATTTTTGACGACAGGTCATTGGGGATGTTCGATTCCGGCGAACCCATGAAGCGTGTGGGCAAGGGGGTGACCCTGGGGATCATGGTGCTCCTGGCCCTTGCCGGTGACGTGGGCGCCGTCGACCTCTCCCATCCTCCCGTGCTCAAAGCTGACCAGGAACAGGCCCCGGTGTGGACCAGCGGCTACCTGGTGACCGACCGGGCGCGCGCGCTCATGTCCCAACTCGTGGCCGCCGGCACCGAGGGCCTGGACCCGGCCGACTACCATCTGGAACGTCTGCATCGCCTCATGGCCTTCGTGGGGGTGGAGCCCGGGTTGGTCTGGGCCGACGCCGATGCCGTGGTCGAGGCCGAGGCGCTCCTCGGCGCGGCCTTCCTCGCCTTCGGTCGCGATCTCGCCCGGGGCCGGGTCGTCCCGGAGGAGATCTGGGAGAAGTGGCGCGTGAAGGGCAGGCGCCCGGATCCCCGGCCGGAATTACTGGCCGCCATGACTGCCTGGTCTCGTGGGGACGACCGGTTGGGGGTCGCGGAGGTTCTGGCCCGTTGTCGGCCCGAGGACAGGGGTTACGAAGCGCTGCGGGACGCCTTGGTCGGCCTGGACAGGATCGTCGGCATGGGCGGCTGGCCGGAAGTGGCCGCCGGCGCGACCCTGCGACCCGGCATGGTCGACCCTCGGGTGAGGGCTCTGCGCCACCGCCTGGCCCTGGCGGGGGATCTGCAGGACCCCCGGTGGGCTCTCCCGTTGCCCTGGGGCGGCCGGCCCGCCGGTGCTCTCTACGATGCACCGCTCATCGCCGCCGTGGAACGTTTCCAGCGGCGGCACGGCCTGGGGGCGGACGGTATCGTTGGGCCGCAAACCCTGGCGGCCCTGAACGTCACGGCGGCGACCCGTCGGGATCAGGTCGCCCTCAACCTCGAGCGCTGGCGCTGGTTGCCCGGGGGATTCACGGGGCGTCACGTCACGGTCAACATCCCCGACTTTTCCCTGACCCTGGTGGAGGACGGCCGCCCCCGGCTGAGGATGCGCGCCATCGTGGGGCGTCCGGACCGTCCGACGCCGGTCCTGTCCGGCCGATTGAATTGGCTCGAAACGAATCCCTACTGGAACGTGCCCCAGAAGCTGGCCCGGCGGGACCTGCTGCCCAAGGTGATCGCGGACCTGGACTACCTGACGGACCGGGGCTTTGCGGTGTTCGCCAACTGGCGACCGGGGGCGCCCGAACTCGATCCGATGGCCGTGGACTGGTCCGCGGTGGTGCCCTGGGACATGGCCTACAAGTTCCAGCAGGGGCCCGGGCCGCGGAACGCCCTGGGCCGGATCAAGTTCTTCTTCCCGAACGAATTCAGCGTCTACCTCCACGACACCAACCACCCCGACGCCTTCGACCGCGGCCGCCGCTGCCTCTCGTCGGGTTGCGTGCGGATCGAGAACCCCGACGGGTTGCTGGAGGCGTTGCTCGCCACCGCAGTGGGAGCTGCCGACACCACGGTGTCCGCGGCCCTCGCGTCCGGGGAGAATCTGGTGATCAGGCTCCCGGCGCCGGTGCCGGTGCATCTGGTTTACCTGACGGCCTGGGTGGACGTCGAACGGGGGTTGCAGTTCCGGGAGGATTGCTACGGGTACGACGCGGATCTGGCGTCGGCCCTCGCGACGGGCTCCCGGCCGCTGCTGCCGACGACCGCAGCCGCTTCGGCGACTCTTGCTCTCGAGGAGGCGCCGCTGCCCGCGGGAACCGGCCCGATCTACCAGGTGCGCACCGGACCGGTGTCGACGTGGATGAATCCGGGCCCTGAATAGAGGCCGACCCCGCCCTGCCCCAGGGCCACGGCCTGGCGATGCAGCCGGGTCAGATCGACACCTACCAGACGCACGTCCGCAGCCATCCCCTGCATGTGGTAGCTCTTGCGGGCCACGCCCCTGCCGGCGCGGCGCAGGGCAGCGTTCGTCCGGGGTGAGCGGTAACCGGAGACGATCTCGAAAGCGGGTTCGACGTCGAGGCCCAGCGCGAGGTCGTGGAGCAGGTCGAGGAGTTCGGGAGCCATGGCGTGGACGTCGCCCGTGCGATGGTCCCGCAGCAGGCGGTCGGCTTTGGCGAGCCCGTCGGCAAGATAGCGGCCACCGTTGGCAAAGACGCAGGTCCCGCGCTCGCCGGTGTGGATGTTGTGGAGGGTCACGGCGCGGGGGGACGACGCGGCGGGGACAGTCGCCATGGCGGTCCTCGCCAGGGGTCCGGTCAGGCCGCAACAGCCGCCCAGAATGGCCAGACCACCCACGCGAAGGATCCGGCGCCGGATGGGGTCCTGGATGGGATTCGAATCGCTCAAGGCGCAGGGCTCCTTCCCGCCTGAAATCGGCGTGGTGTCCGTCCTCCGCGGAGAATCTAGGTAGGGGCTGTCGCAGGAATCAAGTGCAAGTTTCGCGCCGGGTGGGGCTCAGCAGGTGGAAAGAGCGGCGGGAGCGCTCTCAGGCGGTGGCTGCTGCTGTTGCTGCTGCGCGGCGTTCGGCGCCGCGGGCCAGGGCCAGCATCACGTGGTCGACCATTTCCTCCAGGTCCATGTGGTCGGTGTTGAAGACCAGATCGTAGTTTTCGGGTTGCCCGGTTTCCTGGTGGAAGACCTTGTTCACGAATTCGGTCCGCTGGGTATCGATCTTCCGGAGGGCGCAGGCGGCCTGGTCGGCGTCGAGGTTCATGCGCTCGGCCAGACGGCGTTCCCGCAGCGCGGGGCTGGCCACGACACGCAGCCGCAGGTCTGCCCGCCCACCGAGGATGAGGTTGGCGCCCCGGCCCAGGAATACCGCGTTGCCCCGGGCCGCCAGGGCGGTCACGGTCGCAACAAGGGCCGTGTGGAAATCGTCCCGCATGAAGAGGCGCTGGTTCAGCACGCCTTGCACCCAGAGGCGGACCTGGCTGACGGTCTTCTCGTCGAGCTGGTCGATGACCGAGTCGTGGAGTTCGCGCTGGCGGACGATGCGCTCGACGACCGACTGGTCGTGGAGATCCAGGTCGAGACGGTTGGACAGGGTCTCGGCCAGGAGCCTTCCGCCGGCGCCGGCCAGGCGGGACACGGTGATCACGGGCCCGAGGGAGGCCGGAGCCGCATCGTCCGTCGCCTCGTC
>JAUUZX010000488.1 GCA_030592025.1 bacterium
GCCTCGACAAGCGCCGGGTCGAGGTTCAGGTCCGTGGGCCGGATGTCCACGAAGACGGGCACGGCGTCCAGCAGGATGATGGCCTCCATGGTGGCGTCGAAGGTGTAGGGCGTGGTGATGACCTCGTCCCCGGGCCGCACCCCGGCCACGGCCAGCGCCAGGTAAAGGGCGCTGGAGCCGGAGGCGACACCCACCGTCTCGGGCACGCCGCAATCCTCGGCCAGTTCCGCTTCCAGGTTCGCCACTTCCTCACCGAGGATGTAGCGGCCCGACATGAGGATGCTCTCGAACCTGGCCATGATCTCGTCCTTGCACGGGATCATGGGGGTGACCAGATCGTAGCGACTGATGCGTTTTTCCGAACGCGATGCCATGGGTACCTTCCGGATCGTCGCCGGAGACCGGCGGGGTTGCTGGGTTGCCCCGCGTCAGGCCGGGGACGATGTCTGGTCGGCGCGGCCGAAGCAGTCGTAGACGAAGCCCTGCTGCTCCAGGTGCGCGCGGTCGTAGACGTTGCGGCAGTCGAGGAACGCCCGTCCCGCCATGGCGGTGCGGATACGCTCGAAATCGAGTTGCCGGTACTGGTTCCACTCGGTGACCAGGATCAGGACGTCGGCGCCCTCGCTCACCTCGTAGGCCGATTCGCAGTACACGACGTCGTCGTGGAAGAGCTTGAAATTCTCGGCGGCGGCCGGGTCGTGGACGCGGATCGTGCAGCCCGCGTCCTTGAGCAGCTTCACCAGATCGAGGCTGGCCGCCGAGCGGATGTCGTCGGTGTTGGGCTTGAAGGCCAGGCCCAACAGGCCCACGGTCTTGCCGGCCAGGCCACCGGCCAGGCGATCGGCCTTGGCGAAGGCACGGTTGGGCAGCTCGGCGTTCACGCCGATGGCCGCCCGCACCACGCTCATGTCGCAACCCGCCTCCTGGGCGATGTGGACGATGGCGTTGGTGTCCTTGGGCAGGCAGCTGCCGCCGAAGCCCAACCCGGCGTGGAGGAACTTGGGCCCGATGCGCTTGTCCAGACCCATGGACTTGGCCACGTGGGACACGTCGGCGCCCACGGCTTCCGCCAGGCGCGCGATCTCGTTGATGAACGAGATCTTCACGGCCAGGAAGCTGTTGGACGCGTACTTGATGAGTTCGGCGGTCTCGATGCCCGTCTTGACGATCGGGGTGTCCAGCAGGAAGAGCGGCCGGTAGATCGCCCTCAGGAGTTCCTCCGCACGCTCCGTCTCGGTACCGATGACGACCCGGTCGGGGCGCATGAAGTCCTCGATGCTCGACCCCTCCCGCAGGAACTCGGGGTTGCTGGCGATGTCGAACTCGACGCCGTCGCGCAGGCGGGATTCGATGACGGTCGTGAGCTGGCGGCCGGTCCCCACGGGCACGGTGCTCTTGGTGACGATCACGGCGTAGTGGTCCAGCAGGTCGCCGATCTCCTCGCCCACCTTCATGACGTATTGCAGGTCGGCTTCGCCGGACTCGGACATGGGGGTTTGCACGGCGATGAAGACGACGTCCGTCTCGGCCATGCCCTCGGCCAGGCTCGTCGTGAAGCGGAGGCGGTTCTCGGCGACGTTCTTCAGCACGAGGCGGTCGAGTCCCGGCTCATAGAACGGGATGACGCCCTTGCGGAGCTCCTCGATGCGTTCGGCATTGATGTCCACGCAGGTCACGTCGTGACCAAAGTCCGCCATGCAGGCGCCCGAGACGAGCCCCACATAGCCGGTGCCGACCACGCAGATGCGAATCATGAAAGCTCCTTCCGGGCCGCTTCGAGCAGGCCCAACAGTGTCGAGTTGAAATCGTGTTCAGGAGCCCAGCCGGTCGCGCCCCGGAGCTTCGCTCCGTCGCCGACCAGATGGGGCGTATCCGACGGTCGGTGCCGCGACGGATCCGTGCGCACGGTCACGGGGTGGCGCGCGTCTGCCAGAAGTATGTCCAGCCCCTGGCGGATCGTCAACGGGGATCCCGAGCAGACGTTGTAGATCTCGCCATGGCGTCCCCGGGCCGCCAGCAGCCGGTAGGCGCGGACCACGTCGCGGACGTCCAGGAAGTCCCGCACCGCGGAGAGGTCGCCGGTGAGGATCTCGCCACCACCCGCCGCCTCGGCCGCGGCCACCTGGCGGGCGAAGCTCGGGAAGGCGAAGCGCGAGTCGTGGCCGGGTCCCGTATGGCTGAACGACCGGGCCATGACCAGGGGCAGATCCCAGCTCCGGGCGTACTGCCGGCAGAGGAGGGTCTGGGCGACCTTGCTCACGGCGTAGGGTGAGACGGGGTTCAGGGGCGTGTCCTCGTCCAGGGGCGCGCCGTTGCTCGGCTGGGGGCCGTACTCCTCGCAGGAGCCCACGCTCAGCACGACAGGAGCCTCGGCCAGTCCCCGCACGGCCTCGAGCAGATTGAGGGTGCCCATGAGGTTCGACTGGAAGGTGTCGGCCGGTTCCCGGAAGGAGACGGCCGCCGAACTCTGGGCGGCCAGGTGGTAGATCGTCCCGGGGCGGACCTGGCCGAGGACGGCGGCCACGTCGTCGGCATCTTCCAGGGCCAGGGGCCGGTAGAGGAAGCTCCCCGGTTCGCCGCTGAAACGGAGCGCC
>JAUUZX010000060.1 GCA_030592025.1 bacterium
GCACGGGCCGTCCGAGGATCGTCGCCGCGGTCTCGAGCCACAGCGCGAGGGCGCGCCCCATGCGGCCGTCGTCGGCCAATTGGGCCACACGCTTCCAGCCGGCCTCGTCGAGAGCCTCCGCCAGCCGCACCAGGTCGAACAACCGGCGGACGTCGACGAAGCCGTCGGCCACATGCTGGTACACCGCGTGCAGCACCTGGTCCTCCGGTGACGCCACCCGGGCCTCGATCCTGCCCAGGGGAATCGGGACGGCCCGCCGGCGCACGCCATCCGCGTCGTGCCCGTACACGGAACCAGGCAAAGTGAGGGCCCAATGCACCTCGACCACCACGCCACCGGGCCCCACGAGGATACGGTGCAGGTGATGGGCGTCGTAGTAGGCGGTCGGCACGAGCCCCTCCAGGATCTTGTAGCCCTGTTTCGCCAGGGCCGCGCAGGCGCCCTCGACCCGCGTCAACGGCACGAGCAGATCCAGGTCGACGAACCAGCGGTCCGTCGGTTCGCGGTAGTGGGCCAGGGCCAGGGCCGCTCCCTTGAGCACCACCGGCCGGCAACCGGCGTTTCCGAGGCCGGGCAGGATGCGTTCGAGTTCCAGCAGGAGTTGCACGGTGCGCGCGCGGGCGATGTCGGCATCCGCCGCCATGGCCGGGGTGAAGCCGGCGGCGGGCAGCACCGGCGCGAGGATCGCCTCGATGCGGTGCCGCTGAATCAGGGGCCACGCCTCCGCCACGTCGGTGGGGGTCAATTCAGGCAGCGGCGTGATGCCGGCCCGGGCGCGGATCAGGGATCTGAGGGTTTCCGTGGCGATCACCGGGGCCTCCGTTCCAAGTGGGCGCGGTGTGGATTCCGCGCCGCATGCATACTATGATCTCGGCGTACGCTTTGCACCGTCGAATGATTCCGGTGTCGTTTTTTCCCATAACAGGAGTTCGGTGTTGCCAGATCAGCCCGACCGCACGAAACTGCTGGATGCTTGGCTGGCCCTGGCGGGCCCGTCGCTGGATTTTGGGGGAACGGTGCACCTGCCCATGCTCACCGGAAGCATGTTGCCGGTCATACCCGTCGGTTGTGAGCTCGTGATCGCCGCCGCCCAACGCCGGCCCTTCGGGGTAGGTGACGTGGTGATCTTCCTGCGCGACGACCGGCTGGTCGCCCACCGCATCCTCGGACAACTCGGTTGGGGGCCCCACGCGCTCATCTTCGAGAAGGGCGACCTCAACGCCGACGCCGGCTGGATCCGCCGCCGTGACGTGCGGGGGGTGGTCGTGGGCAGGGTACCCGCCGAGTCGGGAACGGAACTGCCGCCGCTGGCGCCACGGGGGATCGTCGGGCGCAGCCTGCGGCACGGCGTGCGCGCAACCTTGCGCAAGTGGCTCGGGCGCTGAATCAAGAGGGGCCTCTGGGGAAAGGAGGGTGACCATGGCCAACGAAGATCGGCAAACCTACAACTTCGCCGTCGGCGACACGGTTATCGGTGTCGACTGCCGGCAAGCGGCCTTCGCCCGCGGTCTGGCCAAATGGTTCGACCATCCGTCGGCGCCGGGCGAGCCCCACATCGTGCTCGACACGGTCATCGTCGGCCACGAGGACGCCCCCACGCTGCCCAACTCCCTGCTCACCACGAAGGTCCTCGGCGACGACGGCGCCTTCGACATCGCCGACGGCCTCATCACCGGCAGCTACGACGCCGCGGCACGCCGGGGCACGGTCAGCGCCAAGGCCGTGCTCCTCGAGGGCCGGCTCATGCGCATCTGGGAACAGATCCTCTACCAGGGCTGGGTGTCCGCCGCCGCGGCCGCCGGTCACGGGGGGTTCCTCATCCATTCGTCGGCGGTCATCGCCGACGGCCAGGGCTTCCTCTTCGTGGGGCCGTCCGAGGCGGGCAAGTCCACCGCGGCCCTCAACAGCTCGGCCTGGCATGTGCTCAGCGACGAGATGAACCTGGTCACCCCCGGACCTGACGGCCCCGAGGTCGTCGGCACCCTTTTCAACGGCACCTTCCGGGAGAAGGCGCCGGGGCGCGCGCCCCTGGCCGGCGTGTTCCTCCTGAACCAGGCGCCCCACCACGCCCTGGGGCCCGTGGGGCGGGCGGAGGCCGTCGCCGCCCTGGCGGCGGAATTCGTGCCTCCCGTCGGGCTGGACCAGGTGCCCGACGAAACCACGATCCCGGCCATGATCGACACCGCGGCCGCCTTCGTCGAGCAGGTCGAGGTGCTGCGCCTGGACTTGCTTCCGGACCCTGGATTCTGGACCTTGATCAGCGAACACTTCGGCCTGACGCCCACGGCGCCCGGTCCAAACCGAGGGAATTGACATGCTCGAAATGACATCCGTGATCGTGCCCCAGGAAAACTGCCCGGCCCGCGAGATCGACGAGAGCTTTGTCGTCCTCGGTCCGGACGGGACCACGACACACTCCCTCGACGGCCTGGGGGCGTTCATCTGGCGGCGGCTCGACGGCAAGAAGGACCTGGCGGCGGTGCTGGCCGACATCGTGGCGGAGTACGACGTGGCGGCGGATCAGGCCTCGACGGACCTGTTGGAGTTTGCCGAGGCGCTGCTGGCCTCGGGCCTGGTGCGGGTCGCCTGACCCGCCCTCTCAGTCTTGCGGGCGCCGCGCGTTGTAGATGGGGGCGCCACTCGCCGCGTAGTCCCGCAACACGGTGGCTGCCTCCTCGCGCAGCACGTCCCGCTGCACCTCGATCCCGCGCCTTTCCAGTTCCGCCACCCAGTCCGGCGGCACCGGCCCCTCGTCGAAACCAATGGCCTCGACGTCCTCCTTGCGCGCGCCGCACACCAGGCGCGTGACCCCCGACCAGATGACCGCACCGAAGCACTGGATGCAAGGCGCCGCGCTCGTCACGAGTTCGCGACTCCGGCCGGCGCCCAGGTCGAAGGTGCCCACCGACTGCTGGGCCAGGGTGAGGGCCACGATCTCGGCGTGGGCCATGGAACTGCTCGCCGGCACGACGAGGTTCACGCCGGGCGCCACGAGGCGTCCGTCCTCCCGGTCGAAAACAGCCGCGCCGAAGGGCCCGCCTCCTTCGGCCGCGTTGCGACGGGCCAGGGCCACGGCCAGGGCCATGCGCTCATCGTCGGTGGTGAGGCGCTGCTCCGGATCCCCCGCCACCTCGTCCACCCAGGCGGGCAGACGGAAGGTGGACGCTGGCCAGATCACGGAGGCATGGTCATGATTCTGCACGGACTGTCCTTTCCTACCGCACTGGTGGCGGCAACCGGAACGTAACCCAGCGGGGGAATGTGGTCAATTCGCCCTCGCTCCGCGGCCCCTGTTGCTTCGGATCCCGTCCTTGAATATCATGGGCCAGAATCGTTTCGACGTTATTCCCGCTGACAGGAGGTCCGCCGTGAATCGGCAGCACGTTCGTCCACCCATTGGTGTACTCGCCCTCATCGTCTTCGTCCTCGCCGCACTGCCGGCGATCGCCCAGGAGGGGGAATGGAGCCTCGGTTCGCTCAGTCGCGAGATCCGCGAGTTGACCGGAGCGGTGAATCCGGCAGTCGTGCAGATCTACACATCGAGCTTTGGACCGGTGATGGGATCGCTCCCCCAGGGCGCCGCCATCTTCGGCAAGCAGCAGGCAACGGGCTCAGGTGTCATCGTTGATCCCGACGGCTACATCATCACCAACAACCACGTCGTCGCCGGCGCCAAGCGCGTGCAGGTGCGGTTATCCCCTGCCGCGGTCGGTGCCGCGCCCGGTGCCTCGATCATCAAGACCGGCGGCGCCATCGTCGGCGCCCGGGTCGTCGGGGTCGATGAGGAAACCGACCTGGCCGTCCTCAAGATCAACCGCAAGGACCTGCCCTACCTGGAACTCGGCAACTCGGACGACCTGTACCAGGGACAACTGGTCTTCGCCTTCGGCAGCCCGATGGGCCTGACCAATTCGGTGAGTTTCGGCGTCGTGAGCACGGTGGCGCGCCAGCTCGAGCGGGACAACTCCATGATCTACATCCAGACCGACGTGGCCATCAACCCCGGCAACAGCGGTGGTCCGCTGGTGAACACCCAGGGCGAGGTCATCGGTATCAACACCCTCATCATCACCCAGTCCGGTGGCAGCGAGGGCCTGGGCTTCAGCGCCCCCAGCAACATCGTGCGCACGGTGTATGACCAGATCCGCGCGAACGGACGGGTACGGCGGGGCATCATCGGCATCCACGCCCAGACCCTCAATCCCTACCTGAGCGAGGCGCTGGGGCTGGACACCCCTTGGGGCGTCATCCTGGGCGACGTCTACCCCGGCGGGCCAGCGGCCAGGGCCGGCCTGCAGGCGGGCGACGTGGTGCTTTCCCTCGACGGCAAGGCCATGGAGAACGCGCGTCAGCTGGAGGTGGACCTCTACGGCAAGGCGATCGGCAGCGAGGTCGCCCTCGAGGTGCGGCGAGGCGCCAGCACCACCACCAGAAATGTGGAGATCATCGAGCGCATTGACCCGGACACCCGCTTCTTCGACTTGATCAGTTCCGAACGGAACCTCGTGGACCGCCTGGGGCTGCTCTGCCTCGATCTGGACAAGGACGCGATGCGACTCCTGCCCCATCAACCCCGCGGAAGCCAGGGCGTCATCGTCGCGGCCCTCGCTGCCGAGACGAGCATCTTCGGGGAGAGATTCCTGCCCGGGGACATTCTCTACACCTTGAACGGCCGACAGCTGAAGGACCTGCGCGATCTGAAAAAGCAATTCGGAGACCTGGTCTACGGTGACGTGGCCGTCTTCCATCTGGAACGGGGCGGCCAGTTGCGATTCCTCATTCTCATGGTCGACTAGGACCGCCGGGTCCCCCATGCCTGAGAGCCGCGTTCCCCGGGGAGCGCGGCTCTCGTCGTCGTGGCCGTAGGTGAAGATCAGCGGGCAACCGGCAATTGGATCTGCACCGCGGCGCCCCGTTTCGGATCGACATCCAGCCACGGGCCGGCCACGCCGTCCAGAGCGCCTTCGGTGTAGAACCACAGGCGCATGCGGGGCGCGATGACCAATTCGCCCAAAGGCGTACCATTCTCGTCGACATGATCGTCGGTTCGGCCGAAGTCCCAGCACGCGCGGTTCAGCACGAAGTGCCCATCGGCGTCGGTGACCGCGTCGATGCGCCAGAATTCCCGCACCCTGGCATCGTCGGCCTGGCCGAAATCGCCGCCCTCATCGCCGATATTGCGGGCCAGCATCATGGTATGGACGAAGGTCGGCTGGTCGTCGACAGTGATGTGGGCGGCGTAGGCGCCCTCGGGCACCTGGAGCCCTTCCAGGTCGGTGCCGTTCCACATCATCGCAACCTCACCACCCACCACATCGTCATCGAAGACATGCAGAACCTCGGCCCCGCAGGCGTCCTTGATCTCCATGCGGACATGGGCCGGGTCGGGCAGGTCGATGCGGATCCGGGTAAACGGCTTGTCCGCCGTCACGGCCAACACCTCAAGAAAATCATAGTCGAGCAACACCGCGGCGTCGGCCACGGACTCGCCGTCAGCGTCGGTCACCGTGCCGGTCAAAGCAAAGTCAGCCTTGGGTGTGGTGCTGTCGCTGCAGGCCCCCAGGCCCAGGATCAGGGCGAGACATACGAGGGTGATGATATGGCGCATGGTGCACTCCATCGGATATGGCGCAGGAATGTCGGTCAGAGGCGAGGAGATGATAACGCGGTGGCAACGGCCGGTCAATCGGCGGGGGCCGGATCCGCGTCCCCATGGGGGATCCGCCCGGCCGCCTCCTCGTTGGACCGCTCGACGAAGGAGCGCAGGTCGTGCATCTCGGAGGACGTCAGCCCCTGCCCGATGACCGACGCCCCGTAGACGAAGCCGATGACCGCCGCGCACGCCGGCGCCACCCAAAAGCCCCAGGGGTACTCGTCGACCATGGTCTGGGCCCAGCCGTACATGAGACCCGCCAGGCCGATCATGGCCAGCACACCGAAAACGGCCATGAACCCCGTCCACACAGCCGGATGGGGCGTGAAACGGCCGGCCAGGACGACACGGTCGTCCACCACGCGGAGCTTGAGGTTCAGGTAGGGCGACAGCATGGAGCGCTGGTCCCGCGGCACCTGCAGGTAGGCGTGGCGCTTGAGTACCTGGCCCGTGAAACGCGCGTGGGGATGCTGGAGCTTGGTGTTGAGGTGCTCCATGATTTGGCGGCCGTCACCGGTGACAGGGACCTCGAAGGTGGGGCGCATGGTTGGACGATGAGTTGGACGGGACGCCATCGGTCGTCTCCCGAAGATCGGGGTTGCTGATACGAGATCGTATTCATCGAGATTAAGGCTTCATCGCGCGACTCGCCACTGAAAACGCGGCCGCCGTCCCCGATGGGAGCGGCGGCCGCGACTCGCATGGCAATCACTCTGCGGTCTATTTGACGAGTGCCATCTTCCTGGTCTGCACCTTGCCGTCGACGGTCAGGCGCGCGAAGTACAGGCCACTGGCCACGCGGCCGGCTGCGTCGTCGCGACCGTCCCAGACCGCTTCATGCCAGCCGGCGGTGGTCTCGACGGCCAGGGTGCGGACACGGAGGCCCCGCGGGTCGTAAATGTCCAGGCTCACCGCACCGGCGTCCACCGGCACACGGTAGGCGAGGGTCGTGGACGGGTTGAACGGGTTCGGCGTGGGCGCCGCCAGGCGTGCCGTCCGGTCGAGGTCGGCTTCCGGGACGTCCGCGGGGTACATGCCGCTGACGGCGAAGTCGTCGACCCACCAGCCGATGCCGCAGAAGTTGCCGTCCTCCGGGGAGTAGGCGCCGTCGCTCGTCATGCGCAGGCGGATGTCCACAGGAGCAATGCCGTTCCCGTCCGGATCGGCCTGGGCAAGGACGGCCCCCGGGATGACGATCTGCTCGGTCAGGCAACCGGAGGTGCCGTTGAAGGTGGCGATCTGCGTCCAGGGCAGACCCGGCTGGCCACCGGGCCGCACCTCGATGTAGGCGTAGTCGTAGCCCACCTCGAGGCCGTACTGGTGGGTGATCGTGATGGTCGGCGTGGCCGCGATCTCCACCCCCACGCTCACGGTCGCAAAGTCGTTCCAGTTGTTGCCGTAACCCACGCCGCCGCAGAAGGACCAGCCGGTCTGGCCGAACCACAGGCCGCCGACGCCGGCGCAGCTGCCGCCCTGGGTCAGGTCGTGGTGCACGACGGAGTTGCAGAACTGCCAACCGGCCGCGTCGGTCTCGAAGTCCCACGCGGAGGGCTCGATCAGGGGGCCGATCTCCGAGTCCATGCCGATGAGCACATCGAAGGTCACGTCGATGCCGGCAAGGGCGATGTTCTCGATGGTCACGCCCGACGGCCCGCACTCGTAGTTCCCGGCGCCGGGGATGCTGGTGTCGCTGAAGGACGTGCGGTCGCGGGGCGCGAGCCAATCGGTCTCGTCGGGC
>JAUUZX010000061.1 GCA_030592025.1 bacterium
AGGTGTCCTGGATCAGGCCGAGGGTCAGGACCACCTGGGGCGCGCCGCTCGGGCTGGTCGAGCCACCGCAGGCGGCAAGGGAGCCCAGGGCCAAGGCGGCCAGGAATATGATGACGGGGTAGGGTCTCAATGCGATCTCCTCGGGGTGGGGACCTGTGGGGTTCTCCGCCCGGTAACAGTCATACTAGCACATCGGCCGGTGTTGGCCTCAGCGATAGAGCGTCTTGACGGCGCTCCAGGTCGAGGAATTTTTTGGCGCGTTGCAGGGGCAGCCGGTGCCGAACACCGGATTAGCGTAATCACCCGAAGCGGGCCGGGCGACGATGGGCGTGCCCATGTGCGCTGCGTCGTAGATGGCCATCGAGCCCGGGATCGTCGGGTCCGGAGTCGGTTCCATGTAGAAGAGCGCTTCGGTACCCGTAAAGATCGCAATGGTAAGGGTGGCCAGGATCGCGCGGGCATCCGTGATCGGCACCGTTCCCGTGCTCCGGAAGATCGGTGATTCCGTGGCGTTGACGACGCCTTCGGGCAAGGCAGTGTCGATGACGAGGAAGTCCTGGGGAACATGGATCCCGAACTCGAATCCGCCGAGTTCCGCGAACGGGTCGCCGACCTGGCCGAGACCGCGCTGGTTCCCCCGCTGGCGACCGAATCGGCATCCACGTTGTACCGGGGGGAGTCCGAGCTGCTGAGCCGGGTCTCCCACCAGATCCGGGAGGGAACGATGAAGTCCGTATCCAAGAAACGCATTGCGCTGGTGCTGGGAGTGCTGCTGGCCGCAGCCATTCCCCTTTCATTGGTGCTGGCTGAGGCCGCGCCGCCCGCACCACCGGCCAGAGCCGATGTGGTCCCGCCTACGACCGAGCCCGCACCGGCCGCCGAGCCTGCATCGCCTACGGCCGAGACCGCACCGGCGACCGAAACCGCACCGCCGTCCTTGGAGGCTCCCGCCGCACCTGCCGACGATGATAAGAAGATGAAGGAGAAGCAGGTGCAGAAGGCGGCCAAGGGCGATCGGCCGGCGCCGCCGAAGCACGCCTACGTGAAGGTGGTCCTCAAGGGCGACACCATCTACGTGGACGGCGACGAGGTGCCGGCGAAGAAGTTCGGCAAGGTGCTGGCGAAGAAGGTGTCGGTCTGGGACGAGACGCCGGTGATCGCCATCGACACCGACGGCGGCACGGACATGGGGCGGGTCCACGCGGTGCAAAAGGAACTGCTCAAGCAGGATCTGACCAAGGTCATTTACACCGGCGCGTCGGGCAAGAAGTTGAAGATGGCACTGCCGCAGGCCAAGGCCCGTGAGAAATTGGCGGGCATGCCCGCCGGCATGATCCTGCGGGTCCATGTCGACGCCGACGGTGTCCTGACCGTGAACGGCAAGAAGACCGCGGGGGCGAACCTGGTCCAGTGGGTCGAGCAGGAACTGGCCCGGGAGCCCAAACTCGTCGTGGGCCTGCACTCGGATCGGGGCACCCCCTACGGCGCCTTCGTCCAGGTCCTCGACAGCCTCAAAAAGGCGGGTTGCAAGCGGATCCACATCGAGGACCCGGGCGCCTAGCCGCGGTGGCCCTTGGCACCGAGTGAGCGCCTCCGTGGCCGACCGCGGGGGCGCTCCGCCATGCCCCCCCCTTGCGTCCCGCACCAAAAATCCCGTATCATGAGGTATCGTATCGGCCGGGCTGGTCTTCACGGGAGGGAGAGAACCGTGGTTTCTCGACGTGTGATCCTATCGTTTCTGTTCATTGTCGCCCTGATCGTCTTTTCCGGCTGTTCCGACTCCTCGGAACCTGCCGCGGGGAACGGTGAGTCCTCCGGCACCATCGACCCCGGGACCGGCACCTTCGTGCTGAAGTCCGTGGACGTCCCGCTCCCCGGCGGCGGCTTCGTGCCCGTCGAGTTGATCGGCACCGACCTGATGCTCGACGACGACGGCGAGCACATCGACCTGACCGTGGCCGTCCGCAACGCCGGCCGTGTCCCGCTTTCGCCCCTGGCCCTGTGGCTCGAGGAGTTCACGCCGCCATCGACCATCGTCGTGAATGCCGACTCGACGAAGCCGCCCTTCGGCAGCATGTTGCCCATCCCCCCCTACGCCTTCGCTTTCGTCTACGACGACGAATTCGGCAGCGACCGCGTGCTCGATCCGGGTGAGATTTCCGCCAGCCGCCTCTGGCGCTTCGGCACCCTGGACCAGACGCCATTCTCGTTCGCCCTGCGGGTGGTGCCGGCATCCGAGCCGACGGAATCTGCCATCTCGGGCGATTGCTTCTGGGACGAGAACCGCAACGGCGTGAAGGACGAAGGTGAGGGTCCGCTGCCGGGTTTCGTTGTCGTGATTGCCCCGGACGGTACCCGCACGACCATGCAGACGGACCGCAGTGGCCACTACGCCTACCAGCTGCACACCACCGGCCTGCACGAGGTGTCCTTCGACCCCCTCGTCTACACCCTGGACGGCGGTGACGATGACCCCTACCCGTTCGCCCCCATCGCCTACTCCACGCCCAACCCCCGCCACGTGCTCATCACCCCCGGGCCCGATGGCCTGCCGCGAGGCTTCCACGACGCCCACTTCGGCGCCTACACGGACCTGCCGCCGCCCCTGCCGGTCATCCGGTTCACCGACGCGCCGCCCAATTCCCTGCACCTCGAGCCCTGGCACCTGATGGAGGTCGTGGTCACCGAGGACGATCGCCTTGGGGTCGCGGTGGGCTACTCCGGTTGCCAACCCGAGCATCGCTTCTCACTGTGGATGAGCGGCGGCTTCATGGAATCGTTCCCGGTGCAGGCGAACATCGTGCTCGTCCACGAGACTGCCGAGGAGTGCGACGCGGCCTTCCAGAACGAGTACCTGTTCGACCTGGCGCCGCTGGCCGCGAGCTTCCGTGAGGCCTACGGCCGTGGCGTGCTGATCCTGAACTTCATCGACTTCCAGGGCGAGGCGCACCGCCTCACGTGGGAGATCGAGGATATCTACCCGCCGGACTGATATTTAGCGTGCGGCTAACCTAAAACGTCCCTGGAGATTACGTCTCCAGGGGTGTTTTCTTGAGAAATCCCCGCCGCAGCTCTTGAAAACCTGCTCGCCAAGCTGTTCCCACGTCAGGTGACGGTCAATGTGACTGCATACCCCCAGGAGTCCAGCCGGTTCGAGCGAGCTCCGGCCGTACTCCCTCGCAGTCGGTTGATGCACGGTCCACCCCCTCGGACCGGATCAGCCTCGTCACCTGTGTGGGCCGGAGTCGTATCCTACTGTGGGAGTCATCGTCATGTTTGGATTCATGTCCTGATCTTGATGTACATTCCGGTCCTCGCCCGGCTCGGTCGTGTGAGGGTCGGCTCCGGCCCACTAATATTTCCCCTGCGTGTTCGAGGCGCGCCGACCGTGATCGGCGCGCCTTGTTCGTGGACGTCCCCGGTGTCGGGCCTATACTGTCGGGGCTCTCGGCACGCGCCCGTCACCCGGTTTCGGAGGGGACTCCATGACGATCGACCTGAACCTGTTCCACCGTCTGTTCCGTGCCCACCCCTGGCACGGGGTTGCTATCGGGGACGAAGCGCCCGAGCGCATCACCGCGTACATCGAGATCGTCCCGGCCGACACGGTGAAGTACGAGATCGACAAACCCACCGGGCTGCTCAAGGTCGACCGCCCCCAGAAGTTCTCCAACGTGTACCCGACCCTGTACGGCCTCATCCCGCAAACGTACTGCGGCGAGCGCACCGCCGAGTACTGCATGCAGCAGGCCTCGCGCACGGGCATCGTGGGCGACGGCGATCCCCTGGACGTCTGCGTGCTGGCCGAGAAGACCATCACCCACGGTGACATCCTGCTGCCGGTGACGCCCATCGGCGGGCTGCGCATGATCGACGACAACGAGGCCGACGACAAGATCATCGCCGTCATGCGCACCGATGCCATCTACGGTCACATGCGCGACATGCACGAGTGCCCGCCCAGCCTCGTCGAGCGCCTCAAGCACTACTTCCTCACCTACAAGGACGCTCCCGGCAAGCAGAAGCGGGAGACGGAGATCACCCATGTCTACGGGCGGGAGGAGGCCCACGAGGTCATTGAGCGCAGCAGGCAGGACTACGACGAGAAGTACGGGGATCTGAAGGCGCTCTTCGAGGGCTTGCGGACAGGCTGACCGTCGGCGTTCGCCGGCAATAGACAACGGCCCGGCCGAAATCGGCCGGGCCGTCCTTTGTACCAGGGATGCTCGCGCTAGCGGTACTGGTTCTTGAGGCTGCCCCACTCCACGGTGTCGTCGGGGACGGACACGGGGTAGATGGGCGCCAGCAGCAGGCCGGGGCCGCCGCACTGGTCGTCGAAAGGCGCCTGGATGTTGCAGGGCTCGGTGTGCTGCTCGTCGTCGTCAACCACGTTGACGTTGGGGTTGTCGGTGCCCTCGTCGCTCACGTACCAGGAGTGGCAGCAGGGGCGCAGTAGTGGATGAATCCGAAGTCGGCGATCTGGTCGGCGGGCAGGGCGTCGCCCGTGGTCCAGAAGGTGAGGACGCAGGCGTCGCCGTTGGGCAGGGCGTCGAACATCCAGCCGGCGGGCATGATCACGTCGTGGTAGTGGGTCGCGTCGCATTCGGACAGACCCGTGTAGACGTGGAAGGACTTGAGGTCCTCGCCCATCTCCGGGGTGATCGTGTAGGAGTAGGCGAAGGTCGCGCCGTCGAAGGAACTGGTCGCGGTGGACGCGAATGCGCCCGAGGCGAGGGCCAGGAGGGCGAGGATCGTGAGTGCGTGAGCAAGCTTCATGGATTGATCTCCTGTGTTGCGGTGCGTGGTGTCTCCCCCAATGAGCGAGGAGACTATCACGGGATCGCAACACTTAACCATCAAAAAAGACTTAAACTGTTGTGATGCAACATCATACCAAAATACTAGGATATCGTATATTGATTGACGGTAAGGAGTTGGCGGCCGCTGCGGTCAGGGACACCCATCCATCAAATGCAACCCCGTCAGTTGGCAAAGTTCGCACAGAGCCTCGCCGCGGCAGGCGCCGGTCGCTTCCTCGTACTCCTTGCCGCGCTCGGCCCGGGCGATCCAGGCCAGGTTCGTGCGCACTTTCCAACCCTCGGCGGCCATGCCCTCGAGTTGGGTGACGTGGGAGGCGCAGCGTCCGCTGGCGAGGTTGACGACGGCCTCGCAGGCCATGCGCAGAACATTCAGATCGGCCTCGCTCAGGTCGGCGCCGACGGGCAGGGGGATGTCGATGGTGCGTGGTTCGTTCATGATCCGCTCCCCGGATGGTGAGCGACGCCACCGATGCAGGGGCGCCGCTCCGTGATGATCCTACAGCCCGAACATCTCCTTGATCTCCTTCTTGCCCTTGCCCAGGATGCCGTGCTTGGCGCCGACCTTGCGGAAGGCGGCCAGACCGGCCTCCAGGTGATGCTGCTCGTGGCCGGCGGAGATCTGGGTGCGGATCCTCGCCGCGCCCTTGCCCACCACGGGGAAGAAGAAGCCCACTGCGTAGATGCCCTCGTCGTACAGGTCCCGGGACATGTCCTGGGCCAGCTTCGCGTTGTACAGCATGACCGGCACGATGGGGGTGTCCCCCGCCTTCAGGTCGAAGCCGGCCTCCTCCAGGCCCGCCCGCCAGAACTTCGTGTTGGCCTCGAGCTTGTCGCGGCGCTCGGTCGTCTCGCTGATGAGGTCGATGACGCGGATGGCGCCCGCCACGATGACCGGGGCCACGGTGTTGCTGAACAGGTAGGGCCTCGCCCGTTGGCGGCACAGCTCGACCAGCTCGGACCGGCCGCTCACACAGCCACCCGACGCGCCGCCCAGGGCCTTGCCCAGGGTGGTGGTGATGATGTCGATGCGGCCCATGACGTCGCAGTGCTCGTGGGTGCCGCGGCCGGTCCTGCCGATGAAGCCGGAGGAGTGGCTGTCGTCCACGAAGACCATGGCGTCGTGCTTGTCGGCGAGGTCGCAGATCTCGTCGAGCTTGGCCAGGTCGCCGTCCATGGAGAAGACACCGTCGGTGATGATCAGGCGGCGCTGCTTGTCCTGATGGAGCTCCAGCTTCTCGGCGAGGTGGTCCATGTTGGAGTGCTTGTAGGTGTCCTGCTGGGCCTTGCACAGGCGCATGCCGTCGACGATGGAGGCGTGGACGAGACGATCGGCGATCATGATGTCGTCGGGACCCAGCACCGCCTCGAAGACGCCGGCGTTGGCGTCCATGCAGGACGGGAAGAGGATCGTGTCCTCGGTGCCCAGGAACGTGGTCAGCTTCTGCTCGAGGGTGCGGTGGATGTCCTGGGTGCCGCAGATGAAGCGCACCGATGACAGTCCGTAGCCCCGCTCGTCCAGGCCGGCCCGGGCCGCCGCGATCACCTCGGGGTGGCTCGACAGGCCGAGGTAGTTGTTGGCGCAGAAGTTGATGACGCGCTTGGCCGGGGCGCCGGCGGGGAACTCGACGTCGACGTCCGCCGCCTGGGGGCTCTGGATGAAGCGCTCTTCCTTGAAGAGCCCGGCCTCGCGGATGCCCTCGAGCTCGGCCTGGTACTTCTGGCGCGCGATGTCGGAATAGGACATGTCGGTTCCCCTTCGGGTCAGGCGTTCTTGAACCGCACCACGAGGGCGGCGATGCTGTCGACGGTATCGAAGGCTTCGGGGCTCGCGTCCGCGTCGGGGATCGCGATGTCGAACTTGTTCTCGAGGAAACGCTTCAGCGAGACCATGGAGAACGAGTCGACGATGCCGCCGGAGATGAGTTCGGTGTCGAAGCCGATTTCCTCGTCATCGTCGTCGTCCAGGTACTCGTGGATGACGTACTCGAGGATCGCCTGCTTGAGGTCTTCCATTGTGTCTCTCCTTTGTCAGTCGTTCATCAGCGTGGAAATGTCGCCCACGGGCTCACCGAATTCCTGGGCGCGCAGCACGCGCCGGATGATCTTGCCGCTGCGGGTCTTGGGGAGTTGTTCGATGAACTCGATCTGCTGGGGCATGGCCAGGGGCGACAGCTTCTTGCGGATGAAGTTCATGATCTCGAGCTCCATGTCCTTGTCGGACTCGAACCCCGGCTTGAGGGTGACGAAGACCTTCACCACCTCCATGTTGGTGGGGTCGGGGGTGGCCACGGCCGCCGACTCGGCCACCGCCTGGTGCTCGAGCAGGGCCGACTCGATCTCGAAGGGCCCCACCAGGTGGCCACCCGTGTTGATCACGTCGTCGTCGCGGCCGATGAACCAGTAGTAGCCGTCCTTGTCGATGTTGGCCTGGTCCCCGCAGATGTACCAGCCGTTGACGTGCTTGCCGCGGAAACCCTCGTCGTTGTTCCAGTAGGTGCGGATCTGCGACGGCCACCCGGGGCGC
>JAUUZX010000073.1 GCA_030592025.1 bacterium
GGCAAGTGCGCCAGCGAGGCGCGCACCAACTCCACGCGTTCATCCACAGGCAGCAGTCCTGCCTTGCCGTGGGCCGCCACGAGCACCGTCACCTTGTCGAAGAGGCGGCTGGCCCGCTCGAGGATGTCCACGTGGCCGAGAGTGACCGGATCAAAGGATCCCGGGTAGAGCACGTGGCGGGTCATGGGCCGACCTCCGGATCCGACCCCCCGAGGGGTCGCAGGATGGTGATGTGGCTCTCGCCATAGCGGCGGCGATCGATGCCGCACGCCTCGGGAGACAGCGACTCGTCGGCGCCATGCTCCAGAACAGCCGCCACGAACCCCGGGTGACCGGCCAAACGGGCCACGGCCCGGGCCAGGGCTTCGGCCAGGCCGCTGCCGTAGGGCGGGTCCGCCAACACCAGCCAGGGCTTGTCCGCCGGTGGGAAGAATCCCCGGCCGAGCCAGTCCAGGGCGTCGACCGTCTCCAGGGAATACAGCGCCTTGTCGGCCCCGCAGGCAACCAGGTTCTCGCGGACCGACGCGATGGAGCGCCGATCGGAGTCGATGAAATGGGCCTGGACCGCGCCCCGGCTCAAGGCCTCGATGCCGAGCCCCCCGGCGCCACAGCACAGGTCCGCCACGACCGATCCGTGCACGCCCTCACCGAGGATCGAGAAGATCGCCTCCTTGACCCGGTCCGTGGTCGGGCGCACCCGCTCACCCTGCGGCGCCCGCAGACGATGTCCGCCCCACCTGCCCGCGACGACCCTCACCTTTCCGCCACCTCGCGTTGCCTTTCCCAGAACAGGCTGCGCAGCATGGCGGTCCGGGCGAGCTCTGCCGGATCCGTCCGCCCCGCCGCCAGGCGGAAGTCGGCGGCCGCGGCGTAAAGCCGACGGCGCCGTCCATGCAGGGCCTCCAACCCGTCCCAACCCAGACTGCCGACGAGGGGCCGAAGGTCGGCCTCGTCCGGCCGCTCCAGACGCAGCCGGACCTCCGGCCATGCCGTGTCGAGCCAGACGACCACTCCCCGATCCCGCAGCAGACGCACCGCCTCGGGCGTCTCCACCACGCCACCGCCCGTGTCCACGACGAGATTGCGCGCCGGTTCCAGCGCGGCCAGTTCGGCGAGTTCCTGGTTGCGGAACGCCACCTCCCCCTGCCCGGCGAATATCTCGGCGACCGACTGCCCCATGCGGGCCTCGACAAGGTCGTCGCACACGACCAGGGGCCGCCTCGTCGAGGCGCACAGAAGCCGGGTCACGGTGCTCTTGCCGCTGGCCATGAAACCGATGAAGGACGTCCACATGCCGCTATCCTAACCGCGCAACCTCGTGACAGGAACAAAAAAGCGGCGGACCGTTTCCGGTCCGCCGCCTGGTCGTCTATCTACGAATCAGAACTCCGTCGGCGAATACTCGTCCTTCGGAGCCGCCGGCGGCGCTACGGAACTGTAACCCGGCCCCGAGCGCATGTCGCCGTCCCCGTAGTAGGTCCCTTCCGTGTCGGACGTCAGGGTGCTCCGCCGCATGTAACTGTCGGTGATGATCGTCGGCGTGACGAAGACCACGAGTTCACGGCTCGCCGTCGTCTTGGACTCGTGCCTGAAGAGGGCGCCCAGCACGGGGATGTCCTTCAGCACCGGCACACCCGTCTCCAGCGTGCTGTCCACCTTGCGGATGAGACCGCCGATGATCGCCGTCGCGCCGTTCTCCACCAGCACCCGCGTGTCGGACTCGGAGGTGTTGATGATGACGCCGCCCTGGACCGTGGCCTGGCTTGAGAGATCCGAGACCTCGTTGTGGATGTCCAGGGTGATGTTCATGTCCTTGTTGATGTGCGGCGTGACCTTCAGCATGATGCCGATCGTCGTCAGCTGCGTGATGGCGTTGCCGGCCTCGTCGGAGACGATCAGGGGGATCTTCTGACCCACCAGGATGCTCGCCTCGCGGTTATCCGTCGTGGTGATCACCGGATTGGAGATCAGGTTGGCGGCATTGGAGGACTCCATGGCCTCGAGCTTCATGAAGAGCTCGCCCCAGTCCTGGACCGTCGCGACGCGCAGGACGCCCGCCGGATTCTGGACCGGGTTGATGACATCCAGGCCACCGGCCAGGTTCCCGCCGGGGGCCTTGAAGTTCTTGACCGACCAGCTGAGGCCGAGCTCGCGCGTGGCCAGGACATCCATGTCCACCAGTCGCGCGTTGATCTCCACCTGGGGCGTCTCCGAATCGAGGTCATGGGCCATAGCCGCGATGATCTCGACCCGCTCGTCGATGTCGTTCACCAGCAGGCTGTTGGTCCGCAGGTCGACGTCGATGTTGCCACGATCGGTGAGCATCTTCTCCAGGGCGTCCTTCACCTCTTCGGCGTTGGCGTAGTGCAGCGGCACCTTGTGCAGGCGCAGGGGCGCCACGTTCTCGACCTGGGACCGCGCGCGTTCACTGGCGAGTTTCTCATCGCGCAGTTCCTCCGCCGTGTCCACCCGGTAGATCCCCGCCTCCTCGACATAGTCGAAGCTGTGGGACTTGAGGATGACGCTGAGAGCCTGCTCCCAGGGCACGTCCTCGAGCTTGACGGTGACCTTGCCCTGCACACGGGGCGAAGCCACGATGTTCGTCCCGGAGTAGCCCGCAAGCGAGCGCAGGACGGTGCCGATCTCGGCTTCCTGGACGTCCAGGGAGATCGGCTTCTGCCGGTAATCCAAGGTCGCGGGCATTTCATCCTGGGCAGCGGCGGCAACCGCGAAGCCCAGGGCGGTCGTCAGCAGGACGACCCAAGCCGCGTTCCGGATCCTTCCGTCCATGTTCTAGCCCTCCGTTTCTTCGAGCTTGAGGACCACCCGGTTGGTGATCCCGTATAGGGTGACCCGCGCGGTGAGCGAATCCTTGCGGATGCTCACGACGCGACCGTGCTGGATACGGTCGCCCACACGCAGGATGTATCCGAAGCCATCGCCGTTCTCGACCAGGGCGAAGCGATCGTCCTGCCCCCACATCACGCCGACGAGACGCGCGCTGTTCAGGTCGACGGTCTCGGCCGCCGAAGCCTGTTCGAAATCACCGCTGACCAGGGCCTTGAACGGATCCGTCTTGCCGTGGGAACGGTAGAAGAACTCGTTGGCCCGGATCTGGTTGATGCGGTCCCGCGTCACCTGGGAAGGCGACGAGGAGCCATCGTCCTGGGCGAGCGCCATGCTCGCGACCAGAAGCGACGCGGTGACGAAAAGAATCATCAGGATCATGCGTTTCATCGCGTCTGCCTCCTAGTGCCCGGCGGCGGCCGTCTGGATCGGCTGCTTGCCGTCCGCGTCCGCCTGCAGGGTGCGGGTTCCGTCGTCGATCAGTTCGTCGTCGCCCAGGGTGTAGGCCGTGAGCACCATGTCCGAGACCAGCGTGTGGGGCGTCTCCGACTGATCGTCGATGCCCTCGATGCGCAGTTCGGACACGTTGACGATCCGATTCAAATTGGCGAGCCGGCTCAGGAAGACCGCCGTCTGGTGGTAGCCTCCCGTCACGCGGACCTCGATGGGGTTGTCCGCATAGAAGCCCTTGTCCACCTGGCCCTGGGGCCGGAAGAGATCGAACTCGACGCCCGACTGCTCACCGGCCGCCGTGACCTTCCGCAGCAGATTGGGCATCTGGTTCTCCTCGGGCAGCAGGGTCTGGGCCACCTGCCACTGCTCGCTCAGGACGTTGTACTCCTGCTCGACGCGCTCGAGGTTCCGCACCAGCAGTCGGGCCTTTTCGAGGTCCCTGCTGAGCTGCTCGTGACGCGTCTCGAGTTCGGCGATCTTGACCTTCTTGGCGCCCCAGGTCACAGGGTGGGACGCGGTCAGGAAATACAGCGGCAGCACCACGGCCACGACCAGGATCGCAATCGTCCAGCGGACGAATTTGGGGCTTTTGAAGTCAATATCCATGACGGTCCTTCCTCAACCTTCGAAGATGTTCGTTGCCGGCTTGCGCACGGCGCGGGCGCGGGCCCGGAACTTCACGACTTCCACGTCATCAATGTCGCCCTTCTCCGTCACCAGCAGGTCCACGCTGGCGAAGTAGGGGCTGTTGGCGATGTTCTGCAGGAAGTCACTCACGAGGAAATTGGAGAATGTCACGCCCTCGAGGGCGTAGGAGTCGCCCCCCACATCCTCACAGCGCGTGAGCCACATGTAGCCGGGCAGGCTGCGATTCAACTCGTCCAGCAGGTGGACACGGAAGTAGCGATCCGAGTCCAGACGCGTGATGACGTCCAGCCGGTCGTTGAGATCCTGCCGCTGCTGGTTGAGACGCTTGATCTTCGCGATCTCCGGGGCCAGGCGACGGCTCTCCGCCTCCTCCTCGGCAATGATGGTCTCGAGGGTCGAGACCTGCTGGATCTGGTACACGTAGCTCATGGCGACGGTCGCCGCGGCCACGAGGACCAGGACCAGCGGCGCGAAGCTGCTGATCTCGGGCATGACGATGCGTCGCCGCGTCGCCATCTCTTCCCGGGGAAGCAGGTTGATCCGGATCATGCCTGCACCGCCTCTCTCAGGGCGAGGCCCACGGTTACGGTGAGCAGGGGACTCAGGTCCTGCGGATCCTCGTCCCCGAACAGCTCGGGGTCGTAGTCGAGAACCGCCAGGGGATCGGCGACCTCGCTCGGAACGTCGTAGCTTTCGGCCAGGTACTCCCGCAGGCCCGGCAGATGGGACCCGCCGCCGCTCAGGACGATGCGGTCGATGCCGTCGGCCTCGCCCGAGGTCTTGAGGTAGCTCAGGCTGGGCTCCAGGCCCTGGTAGATCTCCGAGCCCACGGAACGGACGATGTCGATGACGAGTTGCTCGTCAACGTCGTCGACGTTGCCGCGGGCCACGTCGGCGGCCGTCTCGTAGGTCAGGCCCAGCTGCTTCTGGAACTCCTCGACAAAGTGGCCAACACCGATGGGCAGGTCACGGGTGAAGTAGGGTACCCCGCCACGGACGATGTGCACGTTGGTCACGCCGCCGCCCACGTCCAGCAGGGCAACGAACTCCGCGTCCTCCGGGCTTTCCTCGACGGTCGCCTCCTCCGCCGCCTCGCCGGCGAAGGGCTCGAGACCCTCGATATCGTCCTCGTCATCCATCGTGCCCTGCGCCTCGCCGTCGATCTCCTCGGACGCCGCCTGCCAGCCCTTGGCGTACTCCCAGGCGTTCTGGTTGGCGAAGGACGCCACATCGATGACCATGGGCTCGAAGCCCGCGTCCCGGATCAGTTCGGCCCAACCCAGGATCATGTCCTTCTTGGCGGCCACCAGCAGCAGCTCCATCTGGTCCGCGCCGATGTCGTCCTGGAGGATCTGGAAGTCCAGGGTGATGTCATCGATATCGAACGGGACGTGCTGCTCGGCCTCCCAATAGATGGCCTCGCGGGCCTCGGCCTCGCTCATCTTGTCCATGACGATCTTCTTGACGATCACCGCCCGACCAGCCACGGCTGTCGCCACCGGCTCGTTAGGCAGATTGGCCGTCTCCGCCGCCTCTCGGATCGTTTCTATGACGAGTTCGCGATCCATGATCTCGCCGTCGACGATGGCCTCGGGCGGCAGATCGGCCATGGCGAAATTCGTCACCACGGGCCGGTCACCGCTGAGGTCGAGGCGGAGGCACTTCACGACGTTGGAACCGATGTCCAAGCCGATCAGGGATTTCGTTTTCCGCTTCAAGAATCCGAACATCACAAGCCTGCCTTGCTTTGTGTGCATGTTGTGGGCGAATCCGGATTTTCCGGGATCCTCCTGGCGCGATTCGCAACAAGCGTGCCACCGTTGACATCGGCCGCACCGCACCCCCCTTGAGCCCGAAATGGTTCATAATGCCTCATGATTCCCCGCCATCGGCGGGCACGATGCCGGATCGCGCACGACCCGGCGCCACCAGGGGGCAGCTTTTGCCCCTTTCGGGGTCAGAATCGGGCCAGGTACCAGGCCGCCAGTTCCGGTCCCCAGAACAGCAGGGCGGCGGCAGCCAAGGCCAGGAAGGTGCCGAAGGGGAGTTTTGCGCTACCGTCGAGGCGTCCCCGACCGGCCAGGAGTACCCACAGGGTGCCCAGGAGAGCGCCGCCGAAGACCACGCCGGCCACGGCCCAGGGACCCAGGAAGGCCCCCACCATGCCCATGAGCATGACGTCGCCGAACCCCATGCCCATGACCCCGCGCACGAGCTTCCAGGACCAGGACACGAGCAGGATCCCCCCGCCCCCCACGAGCAGACCCAGGATCGATCGGTCGAGCCCCGGCGCCGCGCCGAAGGCGGCCAGCACGAGAGCCGACACCATGCCGGTCACGGTCAGGGTGTGCGGAATGATCATGTGCTCCGCGTCGATGATGGCCACGTTCAGCAGGAGCAGCAGGAAGACCGACGCCGCCAGGCCGTCGAGGGTGAAGCCGAAGACCAGCACCCCTGCCAGGGCGCAGCCGGCCCCCGCCAACTCCACCAGAGGATAGCGCACGGGGATCGGCGCCGCGCAGTGGCGGCACTTCGCCCGCAGCAGCAGCCAACTCACGAGGGGGGTGTTGTCGTACCACGCCACCTGCTTCTCACAGAGGGGGCAGAAGGAGCGAGGCCCGACGATGCTCAGATCCCGGGGCAACCGGTAGATGAGCACGTTGGAGAAGCTCCCGAAGCAGGCGCCGAAGCCGGCGGCCACGGCCAGGACGAACCACGACGGCAGTCCGGGGATGATGTCGTCCATGATCAGGCCTCCGGGATGGGGCCGACGAAGTCGTCGCCGTACAGCTTCCGCAATGCGAGCTTCCGCTCGAGCTTGTCGATCATCTTGAGCGCGAGGTCCCGCATGTCGGGGCTCTTGCTGGCGTCCAGCAGTTCCTTCCACAGGGCCAGGGACACGCGGTCGTCGCCGGCTCGGTAGCGGGCGTAGGCCGCGAAGCGCTGCTCCCGCTCCGTCGCGTCGGAGCAGCGGCCCGCCATCTCGAACCAGACGGCCGCGCGGGGATAGTCATGGTCCA
>JAUUZX010000285.1 GCA_030592025.1 bacterium
ACGTGGACAACGGCCTCATGCGCAAGGACGAGTCCGCCGCCGTGGTCGAGATGTTCCGGGAGTTCGGTCTGAGTGAGAACTTCCACTTCATCGACGCCAGCGACACCTTCCTTGCGGCCCTCGACGACAAGATCGAGCCCGAGGCCAAGCGTCGGGCCATCGGCGACGCCTTCATCGACGTCTTCGAGAGCGAGGCCCGCCGCCTGGGCATCACCGACCACCTCCTGGGCCAGGGCACCATCTACCCGGACACCATCGAGACCGGCGGCACCAAACGCGCCGACACCATCAAGACCCACCACAACCGCGTGCCCATCATCGAGGAGATGATCGCCGCGGGGAAGGTCATCGAGCCCCTGGCCGACCTGTACAAGGTCGAGGTGCGCGAACTGGGCGAGGTGCTGAACATCCCCCACGACATGATCTGGCGCCATCCCTTCCCCGGCCCCGGCCTGGGCGTGCGCCTGCTCTGTTCCGACGGCCTGGTGAGCGACGCCGACCAACTGGCGGCGATCGCTCCCGCCGTGGCCGCCGCCGCCGCCGAGCACGGCCTGGAGGCCGCGCCCCTGCCCTTCAAGTCCGTCGGCGTAAAGGCCGACCTGCGCAGCTACGAGCACCCGGTGCTCTTCCACGGCGACGCCGACTGGGGTGCGCTGCAGAAGGTCAGCGGTCACGTCTTCAAGACCGTGGACGGGCTCAACCGCGCCCTCTGGAATCTCACCGACACCATGCCGCGGTCCTTCAAGCCCCTGGCCGCGGGCATGACCCGCGACCGCCTCGACCTGCTGCGGGAGTGCGACCACTTCATGATGGAGGGCCTCCGGCGCCACGGCATCTACGAGGACGTGTGGCAGTGCCCCACCGTGCTCGTGCCCGTGGAGATCGACGGCCGGGGCCGCGAGCTCTGCATCATCCGTCCCATCCACAGCGAACGGGCCATGACCGCCACGGCGGCCAACCTGCCCGGTGCCCTGCTGGACGATCTGCGCCGGGACATCCTCGCCCTGCCGGGGATCAGCGGCCTGGCCTACGACCTGACGAGCAAGCCGCCCGGGACCATCGAGTGGGAATGAGATACGTGTGACCTCCCTCGGCCACCGCCAGATCTTCGCCTTCTACTGGCCCCTCGTCCTGACGAGCCAGATGATGACGCTGGCGCACCCCATCATCAACGCGGCCCTGGGGCGTAGCGAGGACGCCATCGTCCAGCTCGCCGCCTACGGTGTGGGCTTCGGGCTGGCGGTCTTCCTCAACTCGCCCCTGTTCCCGTTCCAGCAGATCGCCACGGCCATGGGCGTGGGCCCGCGGGCGCGGCGGGATCTCCTGATCAAGGGCATGAGCCTGGGCGTGGCGATCTTCGTCCTGGAATTGGCCATCGCCCTGACTCCCCTGGGCGACTGGATCTTCCGCGATCTCATGGGCTCGACGCCCGCCGTGGCGGAACTGGCCCAGCGGATACTCCTGGTGCAGGCGCCGATCCCCCTCCTGCTGCCCCTGCGGTCCATGGCCTGGGGCGTGGTGTTGCGGCACAAGGACACCAAGATCATCAGCCAGGCCACGGGCCTCAGGCTCGCCTGCCTCGCCGCCATCGTCTTCGGCCTGGCCGGCCGCGGGTGGTGGCCCCCGGCCCTGGTCGGCGCCGCCTCCATGACCTTCGCCATCCTCATCGAGGCGATCTACTCCGGCCTGCGGGCGCGGCGGCTCGCGCGACGGGGCGCCGAGGGCATCAACGCGGACCAGGACGAGCGCGTCACCTGGAAAAAATTCGTCGCCTTCATCGGGCCGCTGATGGTGAGCACCATCGCCTGGGCGGCCATGCGGCCCCTGCTCAACGCCGTGATGGGGCGCACCGTCGACCCGGACCTGGCCCAGGGCGGCCTCGGGTTCGTCTTCCCCCTGCTCATCCTCATGGCCTCACCCTTGTGGGCCCTGCAGAACACCACCCTCGTGCTGGTGCGCGATCGCCACGACTTCCGCAAGCTCGTGCGCTTCAGTCTTGTGGTCATCGCCACCTTCGTGGTGCTCATCGGCGCCTGGGTGTGGACACCGCTGCGGGATGTCCTCCTGCTGCGTGTCTTCTCCCTCGACCCGGCCAAGGCCGTCTACGTGACCGGCGCCCTCATGCTCATCCCCTACCAGCCGATCCCCATGGGCCTGCGCTCCCTCACCCAGGGCTTCCTCATGAACCGGCGGCGCACGGGCATCGTGGCCCTGGCGAGCCTGCTCAAGACCCTGGTGCTGATCGTGCCGGGGTTCGTCATCGTGAACCGGGACCCGACGGTGAACGGGGCGCTCCTGGCCACGTCCCTCATCATGCTGGGGGGCACCGTGGAGACGATCGTCGTGGCGCTCCGGGCCCGCCAACTCCACGGCGAACTCATGGCCGCGGCCGACGAGGTCGAGTTGGCCCTCGAACCGGATCCGGGTTAGATTGCGCGACGAACGACCCCCTTACGCAGGATGAGGAGCGACACGATGACGCCCTGGCACGACCACGAACTCGCCCGCGAACTCGACATCGCCCTGGCCGCCGTCCGCGAGGCCGGTCTCCTGTGCCGCGAGGTGCAAGCCGCCATCGATCCCGGCGCCCTGCAGAAGAAGGACAAGAGCCCCGTCACCGTGGCCGACTTCGGCAGCCAGGCCCTCGTGTGCCGCGCCTTGGGCGAGGTGTTCCCCGACGACCCCGTGATCGGCGAAGAGGACAGCGCCGTGCTGCGCGACCCGGCCAACGCCGCCACCCTGGGCCGGGTGGTGGGGCACGTGCGCGATCAACGACCCGATGCCGACGTGGACGACATCTGCGACTGGATCGACCGCGGCAACCACACCGCCGCCGCCCCCCGCCTCTGGACCCTCGACCCCATCGACGGCACCAAGGGCTTCCTGCGGGGCCAGCAGTACGCCGTGGGCCTGGCGCTCATCATCGGTGGCGAGATCGTCGCCTCGGCCCTCGCCTGCCCCAACCTGGGCGTCGCCCTCGACGGCGACCGCGGCGCCGGCACGGTGATGCTGGCCATCCGCGGGCTGGGCGCCTGGATGGTCCCCATGACCGGCGACGGCGAGCCCGTGCCCGTGGGCGTGAGCCCCGAAGCCGACCCCGCGCTCATCCGCTTCTGCGAGTCGGTCGAGGCGGCCCACTCGTCCCACGACGACGCGGCGCGCATCGCGGCCGAGCTGCGAATCAGCGCCGAGCCCGTCCGCCTGGACAGCATGACCAAGTACGCCGTCGTGGCCCGGGGCGAAGCAGAGGCCTACCTGCGCCTGCCCCGCAACGCCGAATACCGCGAGAAGATCTGGGACCACGCCGCCGGCGTCCTCATGCTGACCGAGGCCGGCGGCCGGGTGACGGACATCCGCGGGCGCGACCTGGACTTCTCCCACGGCTATCGGCTGGAGGAGAACCTGGGCGTCATCGTGAGCAACGGGCGGGTGCACGAGGCCATTCTGGCCGCGCTCGGGAAGTTGGGGATCGGGGAGTTCTAGAGCGAGCGTGGACGGAACGAACGACGCCCGCCGTGGTCAAGTGATGGCGCGGCCGGGTTGGCGGCTGTATCGGCCTGTAAGCCGAACTCGTTCTGAGGGAATGGGTTAGGCTCTCCTTGATTGACAATCCACAATCGTAATCTGTATGCTCACGCTTGTGTCATATTCGGTGTTGATTCCATGAGGGGATCGTCGTCATGACCCGTTCCTCGCTCATCCTGTTCGCTCTCGTCCTGCCCGCCACCATTGCCCTGGCGGCGGTTCCCCTCGAATCACCACCCAACACGACCTCGGATGAACCCGTCCTCGGTGCAACGCTCGGTGTCACCGCCGTTGACACGACGCTGCTGATCGGTCCCTGGTCGAGTGCGGCGCCGGTCAACGGCCAGTTCCAGACCCCTTCGGGCGGCCACGCCTGGAACGGGTGGACCAGCGCCGACCTCTCCGATCCCGGCCCCAACCACTGGATCGTCT
>JAUUZX010000458.1 GCA_030592025.1 bacterium
CAGGCGGCGGCGGCGGATCCGACCTTCGCCACCGACCTCGAGCTCCTGCTGGCGGACTACGCCGGTCGACCGACGCCCCTGTACCGGGCCCACCGCCTGGAGCAGGCCTGGTCCCGGGGCGAGACCCGCATCTACCTCAAGCGCGAGGACCTGAACCACACGGGCAGCCACAAGATCAACAACTGCCTGGGCCAGATCCTGCTGGCCAAGCGCATGGGCAAGAGCCGCATCGTCGCCGAGACGGGGGCGGGGCAGCACGGCGTGGCCACGGCCACCGTCTGCGCCCTGGCCGGCCTGGAATGCGCGGTGTACATGGGCGCCCTCGACGTGGAACGCCAGGCCCCCAACGTGGCCCGCATGAAGCTGCTGGGCGCGCGCATCGTGACCGTGACCTCCGGCGCGGCCACCCTGAAGGACGCCACCAGCGAGGCCATCCGCGACTGGGTGACCAACGTCGCCGGCACCCACTACATCATCGGCTCGACGGTGGGCCCTCATCCGTACCCGATGCTGGTGCGGGACTTCCAGGCGGTCATCGGCCGCGAGGCCCGGGCGCAGATTCTCGACAAGGAAGGTCGCCTGCCCGACCGGGTCATTGCCTGCGTGGGCGGCGGCAGCAACGCCATGGGCATCTTCACCGGCTTCCTGGACGACCCGGTGGCCCTGTTCGGCGTCGAAGCCGCCGGCAGCCACCTGGGCCACTCGGAAGCCCTGGGACGGGGC
This sequence comes from bacterium, assembly GCA_030592025.1. The sequence continues at coordinate 724 of JAUUZX010000458.1, forward strand.
CGGCCCGGCGTGCTCCACGGCTCCTACAGCTACCTGGTGCAGGACGACGACGGCCAGGTCATCCCCGCCCACTCGGTGGCCGCGGGCCTCGACTATCCCGGGGTCGGCCCCGAGCACAGCCACCTGCGGGACACCGGCCGCGCCGTCTACACCGGCGTGGGCGACGACGCGGCCCTGGCCGCCTGCATCGAGACCTCCCAACTCGAGGGCATCATCCCCGCCCTGGAGTCGAGCCACGCCCTGGCCTTCTGCAAAGAGCAGCTCGCATCCGAGGAGAGTGGCGCCGCGCCCCTGGTCATCCTGAATCTCTCCGGACGGGGCGACAAGGACATGGCCGGGCTCGACGTCGTGGCCGAAGCCGGGGAGGTGACGTCATGACGCGCCTCGACCAGGCCGTGAACAAGTTGCGGGACGCGGGACGGCCCGCCCTCGTGCCCTTCCTCACCGCGGGCTACCCCGACCGGGAGACCTTCCGCCGCCTCATGGCCGAGGTCGCGGCGGCGGGCTGCACGGTGCTGGAAATCGGCGTGCCCTTCAGCGACCCGGTGGCTGACGGTCCAGCCATCCAGGAGGCCTCGCGCCTCGCCCTGGCCGACGGCATGACCCTCGTGGACGCCATCGCCCTGGCCGGCGAGGCCGAGCGGGAGCACGGGCTGGCCGTGGTCCTCATGGGCTACATCAACCCGGTGCTCAGCTTCGGGGCCGAAGCCTTCGCCGACGCCTGCGCCAACGCCCGGGTCGCCGGCATCATCGTGCCCGACCTGCCGTTGGAGGAGGCCGACGGCCTGCGCGACGTGCTGGCCACGCGGGAGATCTCCCTGGTCGACCTGGTGGCCCCCACCTCGGGTGAGGACCGCCTGGCCGCCTACGGCGCCCGGGCCTCGGGCTTCCTCTACCTGGTGTCGACCACCGGTGTGACCGGCGCCGGCGTGGGCGCCAACCTCGGCGACTACGTGGCGCGGGTGCGCCCCCACGCCGACGTGCCCCTGTACGTGGGGTTCGGCATCTCCAGCCCCGAGGCGGCGGCCGACGTGGGCGCCGTGGCGGACGGGGCCGTGGTCGGGAGCGCCCTGCTGCGCCTCATCGCCGACGCCGACGGCGCCGACGAGGCCGTGACCGCCGTCGGGGACTTCCTGCGCGCCGCCCACGAGGCCATGGCGGCCCGACGCGACGGTTGAGCCAGGCCGGGCGGGGGTTTGCGGTTGAGAAACGCCCTCGCCGGTGATAGGTTGGGCCGACCATGTGGGAAGCCGTCATCAACAGCCCAATCATCGATATCCTCGACATCCTGATCGTGGGGTATTTGCTGTACCGCCTGATCGTGTTCATCAAGGACACCCGGGTGATCCAGATGTTCCTGGGACTGGCCTTCCTTCTCATGCTCTCCTACCTGTCGAGCGCCCTGGGCATGATCGTCGTGGGCCGCATCATCGGCACGCTGCAGACGGTATGGGTCATCGCCTTCATCATCGTCTTCCAGCCCGAACTGCGGGCGGCCCTCACGGCTGTCGGCCTGCGCCGCGGCTTCGGTTTCATGCGGGGGTCCGACGAGATCCCCGCCGAGCAGGAGATGCTCGACGCCGTGTCCCGCATGAGCAAGCGGGGCCTGGGCGCGCTGATCGTCATCGAGCGCGAGGTGCGGCTGAACAACTGGATCAAGAAGGGCGTCGTGCTGGACGCCGAGATCACCGCCGCCACCCTCGAGGCCATCTTCACCGTGCCGGGGCCCCTGCACGACGGCGCCGTCATCATCAGCGGCGACAAGATCGCCGCGGCCTCGGTCATCCTGCCCATCACCGAGCGCGAGGAGCTGGGCTACGTCCTCGGGACGCGGCACCGCGCCGCCATCGGCATCAGCGAGCAGTCCGACGCCATCGTCATCGTCGTCTCGGAGGAGAAGCGCTCCATCAGCGTGGTCCACGAGGGCGAGATCCGGCGGGGCCTCTCGTTGGAGGACGTGCAGATCGAACTCGAGCGGATCTACCTGAGGGCGCGCAAGGGGAAGAAGCGGAGCGCGCGGACGGAGACGGCGACGAGCTCGG
>JAUUZX010000377.1 GCA_030592025.1 bacterium
ATAGAAGAACAGCACGACGTACTTGCCACGGAAGTCGGCAAGGCTGAAGTCGTTCTTGAAGGTGTTGTCCGGCATCACGGCGGTGGCGGTGAAGTCGGGGGCCTCGGTCGAAACCAGGGGCACGGGCACGTAGTCGAAGTCCAGGTTCTCCATCAGGTCGTCTCCTTTTAACGGTTCGCAGACCTGTCCCCAGGCCCTGCTGTTGCGGCACGGTTCACCGTGCCTTCTGTGACATCTCTCTGAAGTTGTCGGATCTAGTTGGTGACCGGCATCTCCCGGTCCGCGTCCTGCTCCTGGCAAGTGGGGCAGACGCCGAAAAACTCGAGTTGGTAGCCCTTGACCTCGAAGCCGGCCGCATCATCCGGTGCGGAGAGCCGGGGCCGGGCGGAGGGGGGCTCGACGTCCCGCAGGGCGCCGCACACGGTGCAGCGCACGTGGTCATGGGGTTCGAGGCAGCCATCGAAGCGCGCGTCGGCCGCGCCGAATTCGATCTTGCGGACCAGGCCGTCCTCCCGCAGGACTTCCAGGTTCCGGTACACCGTGCCCAGGCTGATGCGGGGCAACTGGTGCTTGACCGTCGCGTACAACTCCGTAGCCGTCGGATGGGATTTCATGGCCTGCAACGCGGCCAGGATGGTCGTGCGTTGGGGCGTGTTGCGTCGGCGGCTGTTCTCGGCCATGATCATGTCCTTCGTTGCTCGGGGTGGCGGCCCTGATTGTTCCGGCGATCTGGTTGGGCCTGCGGTCTGGGGTGTAATTAATTAATAATGATTCTTGATGGCAACCCTCAAATTGCCTGAGGGGCATTTTTTTGCCATCGAATCGAGCCAAGGCACTAAACCGTCTGCCCGGCTTCCGTCGTCCTAATAAAGAAGCGAGATGACGGGATCGCCACCGCCCCGAAGGATCTGGAGACCGTGAACACCCGCCCCACCGAAATCACCAGCAGTGATCAGCCCGCCGACGAGGAACTGGATCTCGTCCGCAGGTCGACCGCCGGCGACCGGAGCGCCTTCGAGGCCATCCACCGGCGCCATGTGAACCGGGTGTACGGGGCCTGCCTGCGCCTGACCGGTGACCGGAGCGCGGCCGAGGAGCTGACCCAGGACACCTTCGTCCGGGCCTGGTTCGCGTTGGCGGGCTACACGGGCCAGGGCAGCCTGGGCGGCTGGTTGGCCCGGGTGGCGGTGAACCTGTGGCGGGATCGCTTCCGCTCCCGGAAACGGCGCACGCGCCTGCGGGACGAGTTGGCGGCGGAGGAAGCGGCCGCGCGAGCGCTGCTCCCCACGACGACCCGCGAGCAGGGTGGGGTCATCCCCCTGCTGACGGCCATTGACCTGGAGCGGGCCGTGGCCCAATTGCCGCCGGGAGCGCGCACGGTGTATGTGCTCCACGACGTCGAGGGCCACACCCACCGTGAGATCGGAGACATGCTGGGGCTGGCCACGGGAACGGTGAAGGCGCACCTCCACCGGGCCCGTCGTCAGCTCCGCGTTTTGTTGGCAGACGAAAGAGAGGCACACCATGGAGCATGATCGGGATCCCCGGCTGGACCCCCTGGCCTCGCGCATGCGCGAGAACGGGCAACCGCCGGAACGGGACCTGTGGCCGGGCATCGAGGAGGCCATCGATCGGCGCGAGCAGACGGGTCGCCGTCGGAGTCGTGCGGGACGATGGCGCCTGGTTGCGGCGGCGGCGGCCCTCGCGGTGATCGTCCTGGGGGTGCGTGACCTGCGCGCGCCGCGGGAGAACGGACCCCTGCCCATGTCGGCAAAGGGGACCACCCTGGCGGTTGCCGAGGGCGCGGACGATACGGGCCGCATGGCCATCGACCGGGCTCTGGCTGAACTCAACGAGGCCATGAGCCTCGATCCGGATAACCCCAATCTCTCGAAACTCGTGCTCATGGTCCACCGGACCCGGGGCGAAATGTTGCGACGCGGCGCGGATTCCCCCCTGCGCACGAGCTGAACGAAACGAAGGAGAACCATCATGATTCGCAGGGACACCATCATCCGCGGCATTCTGCTGGGCGCAGCGCTCATGCTGATGACGACGGCGGCCACCGCCGGCGACCGCGACTACGACGAAAGGCGGGACGCCCGCGCCGACGGGCTCGTCTACGTGGAGAACATCGCGGGCTCGATCCGTGTCGAGGGCTGGGACAAGAACGAGGTCCACGTCACCGGCACCCTCGGCGACGATGTCGAGAAGGTCAAATTCAAGACCAGTGGCAAGAAGACCCACATCGAGGTGGTTTTCCCGCACAAGACCCGGAGCATCAAACGAGGCGCCGACCTGGTCGTGATGGTGCCCCGGGGCAGCCGGCTCGAGGTCGAATGCGTGAGCGCGCCGGTCACCGTCGAGGGCGTCGACGGCCGCATCTACGCGTCGTCCATCAGCGGCGACGTCGACGTGGACGGCGGCGAGGACGAGGTCGCGGCCGAGACCATCAGCGGCAACGTGCGTGTTCGCAGCGAGGCCCGGCAGATCAGCGTGGAAACCATCAGTGGCCGCGTTGAGGCTTCCGGCAGCCGCGCCAAGGTCGAGGCTGAGGTGGTCAACGGCGGCGTCGATCTCGACTTCGGCGTCTACCTGGATCTCTCGGTGGAGGCGGTCAACGGCTCGGTCATGGTCAAGGGTGATCTGGACGACGGGGCCGACTGCGACATCGACGTGCACAGCGGCAACGTCACGCTGATCCTGCCTGCCGACGTGAAGGCGGACTTCCGCATCGACACCTTCAACGGGACGATCGACAACGCCTTCGGGCAGAAGGCCCACCGGACGTCGAAGTACGCGCCGGGGTGGGAGTTGGAGTTCAGCGTGAACGGGGGGGGGGCCAGGGTGCGCATCAATACCTTCTCCGGGGGGGTGGAGATTCGGAGGCGGTAGGGTTCTGAGGAGGGGCAGAAGCATGCACAACGATGGCGGGCTGTCCTCGGCCGGCGGCCTGCGGCTTACCCGCCATCGTTGTGCATGCTCCTGCCCCTCAACACCCCCACCGCCTGCCGAAACTCCCAACCTCCCGGAAGCGTGGGGGAGTCGTCGCACCCCAAGGGGGCGCTCGACACATAGGAGGTGGAGGTGGTGGGGTGGCCATCGCGCCCTTGGGGGCGCTCGGCGGGTTGAGAGGGAGGAAGGGTAAAAGAGAGGGTTGTGGGGCTGAAGATGTGTGCGGGCGAATGGGGGGCGGGGTTGGGTGTGTTATCATAAAGCGGCGGGGGGTAGAGGTCAAAAA
>JAUUZX010000251.1 GCA_030592025.1 bacterium
CATGCTCGCCGGCCGCGGCGGCGCCCTGGCCCACCTCGCCCCGGTGATGCGCCTGCTGGCGGACCACTTCCCCGACTACGTGCACGTGCTCTCGGTGTTGGCGACCCGACGGTGGGAGATGGGAGCCGTCCTGGGCCACGCCCAACTCGCGGACCTCCTGCGGAGCCCGCGCCCCAGCCGGCCTCGGGGACCATGGACGACTTGCTGGATCTGGTGAACGAACATCGGTCAGCGCCGGGCGCCGCCCTCAGGGAGCGCATCGAGGCCGAGGCGTCCGAACTGGGGGTCGAGCCCGCACGGCTCGGTCTGGGGTAGGCAAAAAGTGAGGCCGCAGTTCAGCGGCCGTCGCAGAAGTCCACGATGTCCTGGTTCAGGCCCGCCTCACCATGGGACGACAGGATCGTGTGGCCCCCTTCCGCGTACGCCTTGAAACGCGACCCGCCGTGGCCGGCCTTCCGTTGCAGGAAGCGCAGGGAGCCGGGGCTGGCCCGGTCGTCGTCGTCGCACTGGGCGGCGTAGATGGGCACCTTCAACGAGCCGACCCTGCCCCGTGCACGGTCCATGCCCTCCATGAGGTCGGCGTTCCAACCCATCCAGCGGTGGACGAAACCGAGGCGGTGCAGCCTGAGGCGCACCAGCGCGCGCTGGAAGAACGATTCCTGGGGCATGATGGCCGGCGCCAGCAGCACGAGGGACGCCACCCGCTCCGTGTGGGCCAGATGCAGGGCCAGCGTCGCGCCGAAGCCCAACCCCACCACGTGGACCCGGCCTCCGTCGCGGGACAGGAGCTGGTAGCGCTGGCGCAACTGCTCGAGACTGGCCTCCCAGGAGACCTCGCTGATGGTGTGACCCGTCGTGCCGTAGTCCGGCAGCCTCACCACGTACACCGTGTGGCCCGCCCGGTGGAGGTTGTCGGCGAGTTCGTGGAGGTCGCTGGGGCGCGTCGAGACACCGTGGATGAGCAGGCAGGCCCCCGGGGACCCGTCCTTGATGCGCAGGACGCTGCGGTCGGCCTCGGGAATGCTCCGCTCCTTCTCGAAGGCATGGAGCAGCCGCTGATGGGCGCGCAGGGTGATGACCTGGCCACGAGCGCTGTCGGGCAGCCGGCTTCGCGTGTGCGCCAGATCCCACGCCGAGAGGGCGAGGGCTTCGGTGCGCCTCGCCAGGTCCGGGTTGCGACCATCGGTGCGTTCAGCCCGCTGACGCGGGGCATTCCTCTTGTCCACCATCATCGACCTCATCCCGCGGCACCGGGCTCCGCGTCGTCGGGTGTCTCATCCAGGGTGATGTCCGCGAGCCCCTCGCACACGATGCCCGGCCAATCCTCCTGGTCCAGGCGGCCGAGCACCCCGTGGTCGGTGTGCTTGCCCGAGAGGACGAAGGCCGTCTGCATGCCAAGACGCCCGGCGGTCACCAGATCGGCCTCGGGGTCATCCGAGATAAATAGGCACTCGGCCGGTGCCAGGCCAACTCTTTTCAATGCCTCATGATAGATGGGCTCGGCGGGTTTGCCTACCGTGACCTGCCGTCCACCGCCCCCGACCTTCGCCAGGGCGGCGGCCCAGGCCCCCGGTCCAAGGCGACGTTGGCCCCGATCATCGAGCCAGAATGTGTTGCGGTGGAGGCACAGGGTATCGACGCCCCGGTCGAGGACGGCCGCCAGGGCGGCGTCCAGATGGGCTGTCGCCAGGTTGGGATTCACCCCCAGCACCACGGTCTCGCAGGTGGCCGCGTCCACGAGCTCGAAACCGACGTCCTCCCACCAGGAAGCCAGGCGCGGATGCCCCAGCCACAGCAGACGGCGGCGTCCACGGTGATCCAGCCACTGCCGGCCCATGTCGAGGGCGCCGACAAGACTCTCCATCGGGACCTTGAAGCCGGCGCCGGCGAGCAGGTCGATGAGCTCCTCGGGGGCGTGGGTCGTGTTGTTGCTCACGAGGCAGTAGGGCCGCCCGCTCCGCTGCAGGGCGTCGAACCAGGCGACGGCGCCCGCGACCGGCTCGTAGCGCTTGTCCCGCACGAACACGCCCTCGATGTCCAGCAGGTAGCCTTGCACGATTCCGGGGCGTCTCATGTCCGTCCTCCCACCGCGGCGGCGGCCACCTCGTCCAGCATTTGGTCCCACCGGGGCCCGAGCAGGGGCCAGCAGTAGGGGTCCACGTCACGATCCAGGGAGCAGACGTGGCCGCAGCGGTCACCGGTCAGCAGATCCCGCAGCAGGGCGACGAGCTCGTCCTCCCCCTCGTAGAAGTGGCGACCACGGCAGCGCGTGCCGTACAGCGACGGGTACACCTGCTCCCGCGGCAGCACCGGGTAGCAGCCGGCGTGCACCGCCTCGGCCACCGAAATGCCGAAGTACTCCTGGGCCGCGCAGCTCACGACGATGTCCGCCCGCTCCAGGAGAGCGTCGTAGTCCGTGCGCTCGGGCAGGAAGCCCCGGGCGACGCAGCGCTCACCCAGACGTTCGGCCAGGGGGTTGAAAACCTTCTCGCCGCCACGGCTTTCCCCCAGCAGGGCCACGTCGAATTCGACACCCTCGTCCAGCAACCGGCCCAGCGCCGCGGCGAAGAGCTCCGGCCGCTTGTCGAATTCCCAGCGGTGGTTCCACAGGATCAGGGGGCGCGCTCCCCGCGGCCAGGACGGCCCGGCGTCCGGATCGCAGCGGCCACCCCGGTAACGGGGGAAGTGATCCGCGGGCAGGGGTTGCCGATCCAGGCCCACGCCCAGCACCGAGCTTCGGCTCTCCAGCCGCTCGCGCACGCCCTTGGGGACGGCCTCCGGCATCCGGCCCAGGTAGGCGGGCAGGGCGTCGAGGAAGATCTCGCGGTGCCAGTCCGAATTGAAGACGAGGCGCTCGGCGGCCAGGGCGCTCACGATGTTGGTGAACCCGAAGTGGAAATCGAACTCCTCCTCCGGGGACAGGGGGTACGTGAGCTGGTTCTCGTGCATGTACAGCAGCACCGGCACGCGGTCCAGGGGCGGCGCCAGAAGGCCCCGCAGATCGGCCACGTTCACGTAGCCCGTCGTCAGGATCAGGTCCGGTGCCGGATCCCTGCTCGCGTTGAGCAGATCCGCGAACCACACGGCCGCCCCCCGCATGCGCCATTTCCAGAACCGCGCCGGCAGGGTGAGGTCCGCCAGGTGGTGGCGAACGTGGCGGGTCAGGCCGCGCCGGAACGCTCGATGCGATCCGCCATCATAGGCCTCCAGGAACACGACATGGCGCGGCTTCATGGGACCTGCCCGTGGGGAAAAATCAAGGACACGAGATCACCAACAATCATATTACATCAAGTTTATTGATCGACACTTACCGGATCCCTATATTGCATGTTGGGGCGCCGGTTGACGAGGATTTTGAACACGACCACCGGCGTGGTCACCTATTTGCTTCCACGGGGCATCCGGTCGCAGGTCCGGGCCTTTTGCACACCAAATACACTCTGTCGCCATCGAGGTCCTTGATTCATGAAAACGACCCTCCTTGCCTCCATCGTCGCCATCGTTGCCGCTGCGGCCTTCGTCGCGCCGCCCGCCCAGGCCGACTCCGACCTGGTGGGCTACGTGCCCGGTCAGCTCATGGTCACCATCGCCCCGGATGTGACCCCCGCGGTGGACAAGGCCATGGGCGCCACCGGCGTGCCGGCGGTCGATGCCCTGGGACGACAGTTAGGTATGCACAAGGTCACGCTGCTTTGCGCGGGCATGGGCGGCGCGACGGCTGACAAGGCGAGCCAATCCCTGCTGGACCGGGTCCTGACCATCGACCTCGCGGCAGGCACCGACCTCCTGGCGGCCAAGGAGGCCTACGAACGACTGCCCGAAGTGGCCACCGCGCACCGCGTCGGGATCTACCGGATCCGTGACGCCTACGTGCCCAACGACCCGGGCCTCCCCAGCCAGTACCACCTGCGCAACACCTCCTACGGACCCGACGTGCGCGCGGTGGGCGCCTGGTCCCACACCCTCGGCGACTCCAACGTGATCGTGGCGGTCATCGACACCGGCGTCGACTGGAACCACCCCGATCTGGGCGGCCCCCACCCCGACAAGGTGAACGGCAGCATCTGGACCAACTGGGAAGAGTACGAAGGCACCCCCGGCGTCGATGACGACAACAATGGTTTTGTCGACGACATCCGCGGCTGGGACTGGGTGAACGTCGGTGACCAGGGTCACCCCGGTCAGGACGACACCGTCGCCGACAACGACCCCTCCGACTACGCCGGCCACGGCACCAACTGCGCCGGCTGCATCTCCCCCATCACGAACAACTCCCTGGGCATCGCGGGCCTGGCCCCGAACTGCAAGATCATGGCCCTGCGCGTGGGGCTCCTGCC
>JAUUZX010000233.1 GCA_030592025.1 bacterium
ATCGACCTGCGCCGCCTCGTGGGCGTCGTGTGGATCAACCTGACGACGTCCAGCAGCCCCGGCGCAAGCACCCTCACCCAGCAGCTCGCCCGGAACCTCTTCCTCTCCCCGGAGAAGCTGGTCACCCGCAAGCTGAAGGAGATGATCCTCGCGGTGCAGATCGAGCAGATCTACACCAAGGACGAGATCATGGCCATGTACCTGAACCAGATCTACCTGGGCAAGGGGGCCTACGGCGTGCAGGCGGCGGCGCGCACCTTCTTCGGCAAGAACGTCTGGGACCTCGACGACGCCGAGTCGGTCATGATCGCCGGCATGATCCAGCTGCCCGAGCACTACTCCCCCTTCCGCCACCTGGACAAGGCGTACCAGCGGCGCGCCACCGTCCTGGAGACCATGATCCAGGCCGGCTACCTCACCCGTGCCGAGGCCGAGATCATCGGCGACACGGAGGTCCATCCCGTGGCCGGAGCCGTGAACAACGACGCCAGCATCGGCTTCGCTGCCTACTTCGTCGAGGAGGTGCGCAAGGACCTGGCCGAGATGTTCGGCGCGGACCGCCTCTACAAGGACGGCCTCCGCGTGTGGACGACCCTGGTGCCCCGCTACCAGCAGTGGATGGAGGAAGCCCTCGAGGAGCACCTCCTGGCCGAGGAGAACGAGCGCGAATACGAGATGACCCGCGCCGACCACGACAGCCTCGTGGCCATCGGCGAGGCGCCGGAAAAGATCCTGTACCTCCAGGGCGCCAGCCTGCTGGAGGACGTCCGCACCGGCGCCATCCTGGGCATGATCGGCGGCCGTTCGTTCACCGACTCCAAGTGGAACATGGCGACCCAGGCCAACCGCCAGCCCGGCTCCATCTTCAAGCCCTTCGTCTACCTCACCGCGCTGCAGCGGGGCTACACCACGAGCTCGATCCTCATGGACACGCCCTTCGTTCTGGACACCGGAGCCAGCCTGTGGAGGCCCAAGAACTTCAGCGGGAAGTTCCGGGGCCCCATGACCCTGCGCTTCGCCCTCAGCCGCTCGGTCAACACGCCCACGGCCAAGCTCTTCCTGGATTTCGGCCTGGCCCCGGTCCTGGAGAATGTCGAGCGGCTGGGCTTCACCACCAAGCTGCCGCGGGTGCCGGCCCTCTTCCTGGGCGCGGGCGAGGTGAAGCTGCGGGAGGTCGTGGCCGCCTACAGCACCTTCGCCAACCACGGGGTCTACGTGGAGCAGCACATGATCACCCGTGTGGAGGCCTCCGACGGCGAGGTGCTCTTCCAGGCCCGCATCCACCAGCGCGAGGCCATCGACCCGGCCGAGGCCTACCTCATGACGGATCTCCTGCATACCACCCTCACCGAGGGCACGGGCCGCGGCGCCCGCTGGCGCGGGTTCACCAAGACCGGCGCCGGCAAGACCGGCACGACCAACGAGAGCACCAACGCCTGGTTCTGCGGCTTCACGCCCAGCTTCTGTGGTGGTGTGTGGGTGGGGTTCGACGACGCCGTGCCCATGGGCCGGGGCGCCACGGGTTCCCGCATGGCCCTGCCCATCTGGGCGAAGTTCATGGGGCGGATCACCGACGAGAAGGGCGAAGAGGCCTTCATCCGTCCGCCCAGCGTCCTGGAACGGACGGTCTGCCTCGGCTCGGGGATGCTGGCGACCAGCGGCTGCGACTCCACCGCCACGGAGATCTACCTGCCCAACGCATTCCCCCAGGGGATGTGCGACCTTCACGGCGGCGAGCTCCACGACTTCCAGGGCGTGGACAAGGGATTCAAGACCCTCGACCAGGACGACGACGAGTTCTGACGCCCCCTCAGCCGGTGAAGCGCTCGAGGATCAGGGGTCGTGCATCCACCGCTTCCTCGCTCCAGGACAGGGTCGCCGCGATGCGCCCCGCAGCGGACTCCGCAGCCTCGCGCCGGTCGCAGTGGACCCGGGCCACGATGTCGCCCGCGGCCAGTCGGTCACCGATCGCCGGCAGGAACTCGATGCCGCAGGTCAGGTCCAGGGGATCCTCCACCCGGCGGCGCGCGCCACCCATCTCCGCCAGCGCCAACCCCACCTCCCGGCAGTCCATGCCCGCGAGCCAGCCGTCCCGAGGGGCCGTGACCTCCGTGGCCAGAGGCGCCGTCGCCAGGCCGAAGTCCTCCCGGTCCCCATCCAGCCGCCCACCCTGGGCCCCGACCCAGGTCTCCAGCGCGGCGTAGGCCGTGCCGTCGCTCCAGGCCGTCCGCACCACGGTGCGCGCCGTCGCCAGATCCGGCGCCAGACCGGCGCCGAGAACCATCTCAGCCGTCAATTCCTCCGTAAGCTCGACCAGGTCCGCCGGCGCCCGCTCACGACCACCGGGGCGCAACGCGTCGAAGGCCTCGATGGTCTCGTGGGCGTGGCCGATCCACCGCCCCAAAGGCTGATCCATGTCGGAAAACAGGACCGCCATGTTGCGGCCATAACTCGTACCCACCGCCACCAGGGCCCGGGCCAACGCCCGCGCCTGGTCCAGGTCGCGCATGAAGGCGCCCGAACCCGTCTTCAGGTCGATAACGATGGTCCGAGGACCCGCGGCCAGCTTCTTGGACATGATGGAGGCCGTGATCAGGGGCACGCAATCCACGGTACCGGTGACGTCACGCAGGGCGTAGATGCGACCGTCCGCCGGGGCGATGTTCCCGCTCTGACCGACGATGGCGCAGCCGACCCTGCCCACGATGTCGAGGAACTCGTCGTTCTCCATGAGGATGCGGTACCCCGGAATGGCCTCCAGCTTGTCCAGCGTGCCGCCGGTGTGACCCAGGCCCCGCCCCGACAGCATGGGCACGTTCAGGCCGCAGGCCGCTCCCAGGGGCGCCAGCAGCAGGCTCACCTTGTCGCCGACGCCACCTGTCGAGTGCTTGTCGGCCGTGGGCGCGGGCAGGCCACCCACCTCCAGCTCCTCGCCGCTGGCGAGCATGGCGCCCGCCAGGGCCGCCGTCTCCTGCTCGTCCATGCCCTGGAACCAGATGGCCATGAGCAGGGCCGACATCTGGTACTCGGGGATGCGCCCCGCCGTGAAACCCTCCACGACCCAGGTGATCGCCTCGGCATCCAGGGTCAACCCGCGCTTCTTCGCCTCGATGATCTCCAGCACGTTCACGCGTCGTCCCCTTCGCTGTCCGAGGTGAAGGTCGTGAAAGCGTCGGGCAGCAGATCCGCCACCGTCCGCACCAGGACCGGCCCGTCGGCGCCGTTCTCACCCGCCAGGTAGACAACGAGATCCCCGCCGAACTCCATGAGCACCTGCCGGCAGGCGCCGCAGGGCGGCGTGGGCTCGGGACCGTCGGCGCAGACGGCGATGGCCGTGAACACCGTGGCTCCGTCGGTGACGGCCCGCCCCACCGCCGTGCGTTCGGCGCAGATGGACAGCCCGAAGCTCGCGTTCTCGACGTTGGTGCCCAGATGGACGGCGCCGTCCGCGTCGCGCAGGGCCGCGCCCACCCGGAACCCGGAGTAGGGCGAGTGGCTGCGCATGCGCACCGCGCAGGCCGCCTGAATGAGGTCACGGTCGATGTCGGTCACGGGTTTCCTCCCTTGCGCATGTCCTTGAGGAAGCTCACGCCCTTGGCGGGGGCAGGCGCTCCGAAATATTCGGCCAGGGTGGCGGCCATGTCCATGAAGCCGACCCGCGTGCCGAGGTCCGCGCCCACGGCCACTTCCGGCAAGATGGCCAGAAGGGGCACGTGTTCGCGGGAATGATCGGTGCTCGGCGTCGTGGGGTCGTTGCCGTGGTCGGCGGTCATGAGCAGCAGGTCGCCGTCGTCCAGCCGGCCCAGGAACCCCGCGAGCCAGGCGTCGAATTCCTCGAGGCCCTTCTTCATGCCCTCGGGGTCGTTGCGGTGACCCCAGAGCATGTCGAAATCCACGAGGTTGAGCAGGATGAGTTCGGGCCCGGTCGGGTCCTGACCGCAGAGGCGATCGAGCTCGACCATGCCCGCCGCGTTGCCCTTGGACGGGTAGGAAGCACCAATGCCCACGCCGGCGTACAGGTCGTAGATCTTGCCGATGGCGCTCACGGATACCCCCGCCTCCTGCAGCGTCGGCAGGAGCAGGTCCGCGGGCGGGTCCACCGAGTAGTCGTGGCGGTCGGGCGTGCGGGTGTAGGCGCCGCTCGGACCGGTGAAGGGACGGGCGATGACCCGGCTCACCCCCTGGGGGCCGGTGAGCATGGCGCGGGCGAGTTCGCACACCCGGTAGAGCTCGGCCAGGGGGCACACGTCGTCGTGGGCCGCGATCTGGAAGACGCTGTCCGCCGAGGTGTAGACGATGAGCTTGCCCGTGGCCAGATGCTCGTCCCCCAGTTCCTCGATGATCGCCGTGCCGCTGGCCGCCTTGTTGCCGAGGACGCCGTAGCCCGTCAGCCGCGTGAACTCGTCGATGACGTCGGCAGGGAACCCTTTCGGGTAGGTCGGGA
>JAUUZX010000351.1 GCA_030592025.1 bacterium
AGAGCAACGGTGTGATCCAGGCGGACAGCCTGGCTGCCCCGCAGCACTACACCCTGCCGCGCCTGCTCCGCTCCGGCGCCATCGATCTCGAGACCCCGGGCGCCCCCCTGCCGGATATCGGCTGGAAGCGCAAGGACATCGACGAGGCCCGCGCGACCTTCCTGCCCGAGGAGGAGGACGACCCCCTGCGCCCGGTGCAGAGCGGGATCGAGCGCTTCGCCTACATGCCGCGCCACGACCTGGCCGACTCGGTGATGATGAACCCGTCGCCCGAGGACTACACCTGGTACGCCATCTTCGAGGAAACCTCCATGGAGATCGTGGACGTTACCCCGGGTGCGCACTGGATGCTGAACCTGCTCCTGGACAAGGACCTGCCGCTCATCGGTTCGTTCTCCATGGTGAGCCTGGAGGAGTCCTATGCGGCGCGCAAGGAAGAGCACGAAGGCCTCGGCCACCTGGTCGGCACCATGAAGATCAATTGGTTCAAGTACGCCAACACCTTCGTGCGGGGATCCGAGCGCGACTAGCCCGGACCTCGGCCGCACAATGCAGAACGGACTCCCCGTGGGGAGTCCGTTCTCTTTTGCCCTGGGATGTGGCGACGATCAGGAAAGCAACTCGGCCAGGCGCGCGTCCTGCAGGACCGCGTCCGCCCTCATCTTCCCCTTGCGCACCAGGGCGCTCGTCTTGAACTTGTTGGCCACGATGCCCACCATGATCCCGTGCTTCCCCTCGAACAGCAGTTCGGTCGCCTTGTGGCCCAGCCGCGAGGCCAGGATGCGGTCGTAGCCCGAGGGTGAACCACCGCGCTGGATGTGTCCCAGTACGACCATGCGCACGTCGCGTTGGACCCGTTCGCGGACCTCGAAGGTCACGTAGGACGCCTTGCCCGCGCCCTCGGCAACGATGATGATGGCGTGCTGTTTTCCGCGATCGTAACCGGCCTTGATGCGGCGGCAGGCTTCGTCCAGATCGAAGGGCACCTCCGGCAGGAAGACCTCCTCGGCGCCGGTGGCGATGGCCGTCTGGGCGGCGAGCAGGCCGTACTCCCGTCCCATGACCTCGATGACGAAGATGCGGCCGTGGCTCGTGGCCGTGTCGCGGATCTTGTCCACCGCGTCGATGGCGATGTTCAGGGCCGTGTCGAAGCCGATGGAGATGTCGGTGCCGGGGATGTCGTTGTCGATGGTTGCGGGCACGCCGACGACAGGGAGGCCGAATTCCTTCTCGAGCTTGGCTGCGCCGCGGAAGCTACCGTCACCGCCGATCACGACCATGCCATCGAGCTTGAGCTTTTTGAGGGTCTTGGCCACGGGCGCGGTGCCCTCGTCCGTCGCGAACTCCGGATAGCGGAAGGTGCGCAGCACCGTGCCTCCCTGCTGAAGGATGCCACTCACCGAGCCGGGGCCCATGGTCTCGAACGTGCCCTCAGCCAGGCCGCGCCAGCCCCGCCGGATGCCGATGACCTCGGCGCCCTGGCGCCACGCCGTGCGGACGACCGCCCGCAGGGCCGGGTTCATGCCGGCCGAGTCGCCGCCACCGGTCAGCACTCCGATTCTCTTCATGGGTTTCCTCCCGTGTCATTGCCATTCGAGTCGTTGCGGTTCTTGTCGTCGCGATCGTTCGTGCGCCGTTTTTCGTGCCAGCGACGGATGCCGGCCATGCGCTCGGCCAGCTCCAACTCGTACCCCCGTCGGCCCGGCTTGTAGAATTCCCGGCCGGCCAGTTGGGAAGGCAGGCAGTCCATGTCGCCGACGCCGGCGGCGGTGTCGTGGGCGTAGACGTAGCCCTTGCCGTGGTCGAGTTTCTTCATGAGGCGGGTGGGCGCGTTGCGCAGGTGCAGGGGCACCGGTGGGTTCGCCCCCTCGGCGACCTCGCTTCGTGCCGCCTTCACCGCCTTGTACACGGCGTTGCTCTTGGGGGAGAGGGCGAGATCGACAACCGCCTGGGCCAGGGCCACATCCCCTTCGGGCAGGCCCAGGAAGTGGACGGTGTCCCGGACGGCCAGGGTGCGCTGAAGGGCGGACGGGTCCGCCAGGCCGACATCCTCGCTGGCGAAGCGCACCAGGCGTCGCGCGATGTAGAGGGGATCCTCGCCGCCCTCGAGCATGCGGGCGAGCCAGTACAGGGCAGCCTGCACGTCGCTGTTGCGGAGGCTCTTGTGGAGGGCGCTGATGATGTTGAAGTGCTCATCGCCCGTCTTGTCGAAGCGGGCGGAACGCTGGCGGAGGATCCGGCCCAGGTCCTGGGCGGTCAGGGGTTCGGACGGCTTCTGTTGCAGGGCTCCGGCCCGCGCCGCCGCGGCGATGGTTTCGAGCATTCCGAGGGCCGCCCGGGCGTCGCCCTCGCTGAGGTGCGCCAGGGCGTCGAGGGCGTCGTCGGCCAGGAGGAGTTCACCATCGATGCCGTGGGGGGAGGACAGGGCGCGCTCCAGGACACGCCGCACGTCCGTCGGCGTGAGGGGCTGCAGCACGAAGAGGCGCGTGCGCGAGATGAGGGCGCTGTTCACCTCGAAGCTCGGGTTCTCGGTGGTGGCGCCGATGAGGGTCACGTCCCCACGTTCGACCCAGGGCAGGAGTGCGTCCTGCTGGGCCTTGTTGAAGCGGTGGATCTCATCCAGGAAGAGGATCGTGCGCCTCCCGGTGACCCGGCGCAGGCTCGCGGCCTCGGCCATGACCGCCTTGAGTTCCTTGGACCCCACGGCGACGGCGCTGAATTCGAGGAAGCGCGCGCTCGTGTGCTGGGCGACGAGGCGAGCCAGGGTGGTCTTGCCGCAGCCCGGGGGGCCCCACAGCAGGAGCGACGGCAGGGTGTCGGCCGTCAGCAGCAGGCGCAGGGGACCGTGCTCGCCGAGGAGCTCCTCCTGGCCCACGACCTCATCCAGGTTCGCGGGGCGCATGCGGTCGGCCAGGGGTGGCGGGCCGTCCGGGAGGTGCGTGGGGGGCGGCGTGGGGTCGCCGGCGTCGGGTTGGAAGAGGTCTCCGTTCATCCCGCCATTGTAACGACGCCCGGCGGGGTGGCAAGGCCCGGCTCACAAGACGGTTCTGCCGCATTGACGCGGGGCCCCGGACGTTCGTACCCTGTAGGCTTCAACCCCAGCCCCCAGCGGGCGGAAGGAGCGACATGACGAGGGCCATCGTGATCATCCTGGACGGACTCGGCGTAGGCGGCGCGCCCGATGCCGCCGACTACGGTGACGCCGGCAGCGACACCCTGGGCAACATGGCGGCCAAGGTCGGCGGTCTCGACGTGCCGACTTTGGCAGGTCTCGGGCTGGGCAACGTGCACCCCATACCCGGCGTTCCGTCGACGAGGAATCCCCGGGCCTCGTGGGGGCGTCTCGAGGAGATCTCCGCGGGCAAGGATTCGACGACGGGCCACTGGGAGCTCATGGGCGTCGTCACCGTCGATCCCTTCCC
>JAUUZX010000048.1 GCA_030592025.1 bacterium
GCAGGGGATCGGCCAGGTCGTTGAACTTCTCTTTGTACCACATGCCCCGGTGCTCGAGGCCCAGTTGGAGGTGCGCGTCCAGCAGCGAGCCGGCCACCAGGCGAGGCGCCAGGACGACGCGCCCCGTCAGGTCCTCGCCGCGGGACAGGGTCACCCCCGGGGGCGCCAGGCCCACCTCACCCGCGGGGTCGTCCAACTGCTCGTCGGTGCGGGCACCGGCCACCTCCCAGCGGACGAGGTTGTCCCGCCAACCCGCGGCCAGGTAGCCGTCCCAACGGTCGTAGCGCACGCTGGCCTGGGGCGACGCATACCCGCCGATGGGCCCCGGCCGGCCACCGTCCCGGCGCAGGAAGCCCGCCCAACCGCGGAGCCGCCATTCGTCGCTCACCTCGGTGTGGCCGGCGACGAAGGCGCCGTGCTCCCGCAGCCAGGCGTTCTCGCGCACCCGGGGCTCGTCGTCGTCGGGATCGTGGAAGGTCCATTTGTGGTCGGTGTAGGCAAAATCGTTGTCGGCGCGCCGTCCGTGCAGGAGAACCAGCCCCGAGCGGTCGTCCGTGGGACGGCCGGCTCCCCCCACCACCCGGCTCGAGAGCTCGCCCCAGGACCCGGCGCCCATGGTCGCCTCGATACCGTCCACGGCGTCCCGCGTGCGCAGGTTCACGGCCCCCGCGCCCCCCACGCCACCCAACCGCACGGGCACGCCGCCGCGGTGGATGTCCACTGCGCCGAAACGTTCCAGGGGGAGACGGGCCAGGTCGACGAGGCCCGTCTGGGCGTCATCGAGGGGCATGCCGTCGATGAAGACGCGGATCTGGGCGGGGGTCGAGCCCCGCAGGGAAGGGACGGCCGAGGCCCCCGCGGCGCCGTACCGCCGAACCTGAAGACCCGCCGTCATGCCCAGGACGTCGGCAAGGTCCCGGGCGCCCCGCTCCCGGTCGAGGTCGATCCGCGTGACGACCGACCCCACCTGGGGGGCCGCCATGAGCCCGCGGTTGCCGGCCTTCACGACGAGGGTGTCGATGCGGGTGAGACCGGCAGTAGCGTCTGCCGTCGCGCCATCCACGGTGCCGTCCGCCATTGACGGGCGCACGAACGCGTCGAAAGGAAACACCGCGACGACAAGCGCCGCGCAGATGGCACAAAAAAGAAGGGATCCCCTGCCGGGATGGAACACCAAGACCAGACCTCGCCCACGAAGGTGGTGGCAGGCCTGGTACCGGTCTCCTGGCTCACGGGTCGTCCTACTACCTGCGCCTTCCCGATTCCGTGCCCTCGAGGCTGGATTCAGTGGCATGTCTGCAGGGTTCGTCGCCGCTTACAGTGGCGGGGCCGCGCCGGAATTTAACCGGACTTCCGCTGGTCCCCAGGCCGTGTATGGAGTTTTCGAGCCCGGGCCGAAGGTGGTGGCCGGGCAGATGGCGGATGTTACGCGGTGGGGTAGTCCCTGTCAAGAACGCGACGGAAGACCCGGGCGTGGTCGGCCTCGTCGCTGCTGGCGAGCAGGGCCTCGTCGCCCTCGCCGGTCACCTGCGGCGCCCGTACCTGGATCAGGGACTCGGGCAGATGGGCGTCGAAATCGTCCCGGGTCCAGGGGCGCCAGCGGTGCCAGAAGCCCATATGCCAAAGGAAGAACCTCTCGACCCGGACCAGCCCCCGCTCATCGTCACCGAAGTGGTCCATGGCGAATTCGCAGTAGCGGCGCATCACCGCCCAGCGCTCGGCAACGGTCGGCGACCAGGCCTCGCCCGTGGCCAGCTCGCGGAAGATCCAGGGCTTGATGAGGGCGCCGCGGGCGATGAGGAAGGACCGCACTGCCGTCTCGGTGCGGCGGCGCTCCAGATCCCACGGCGTGAAGACATCACCGTTGCCGATGACGGGCACGTCCACGGTCCGGGACACCTCGTCGATGAGGTCCCAACGGGCGCTCAGGCGGTAGCGCTGGGCCCGGGTGCGGCCGTGGACACCGATAGCGTCCGCGCCGGCCTCGACCGCCCGTTTGGCCACGGACACGCAGTTGAGTTTTTCCTCGGAGTAGCCGAGACGGATCTTCGCGGACAACGGCAGGTCCACCACGTCCCGGACCGCCCCCACCACCCGCGCCAACAGGCTCGGCTTCTTGAGCAGGGCCGCACCCGAACCGCGCCGTACCACCAGGTCGATGGGGCAACCGAAGTTCAGGTCGATGAAACGGGCGCCCGCCTCGGCGGCCATCACCGCAGCGTCGGCCATGACGTCGAGACGCTTGCCGGTGAGCTGGATGCCGAAGTGGTCCTCGTCGGGATGATGACGCAGCAGGGGGCGCTCGCCGCCCTTGACGAGCTTGTGGGCCAAGATCATCTCGCTACAGGTGCGCTCCGCCCCGTACTCGCGGCAAAGCCGACGATAAGGGAGGTTGCCGCCGGTGGCCATGGGGGCCAGGGCGACAACCTCCCTGAAGTACGCGCGGCGTGAGGCCTCGTCCAAGACCTACCCGCCGTCCAGCATGGCGCTGCCGTCGAAGCCGTCGAAACCTTCGGGGTCGGCCATGAAGTCGTAGGTGTTCTTCAGCAGCGTGTAGTGGTTCTGCTCCTCGGCGGCCAGGTGCTCGAAGATCCCCTTGGCCCGGGGCGATTTCACCTGGGCGGCCGCGTCGGCGTACAGATGGTAGCCGCGACGCTCCACGTCCATGGCGCCCTTGAGGATTTCCAGCTCCTCGAGCTCGAAGTTGTAGGGGTCGTTGGCGCCTTCGATGGCGTTGTCGAAGATCTGACGGACGACCATCACGTGGTCGTCGTCCACGTCGGGCAGCACCTCGAGGGTGTTCTCGCGGAGAATGTCCTCGCGCATCTTCACCAGGTACGCCTTGTGGCCGGCTTCATCCTTGGCCAACGAGTTGAAGAGGTTGCGCTCGAGTGTGGAAGGGGCGTTCTGGGCGCGGTCCTGGAAGAAGGCCATGCCCTCCTCCTCGAAGGCGATGGCCTTCTCGAGGATCTCCACGCAGAGTGTCAGGTCGTCGTTCATGGTCTCCTCCGCCGGCAATTCCTGTAAGGGATGATCAACTGCCCCAATGGTAAGCCCCGCCGGCGGATTTGCCATGAAAAAAGGCAATACCGGGGACGGGACGGTTGATCTCCGATACCGACCCTGTTACGTTGGACGGGCTGATGACACGGATCCTCGCGATCTCGAAATCGTACTATTTCACTGCGGGTTACGCGATCGCCAACCGCCGTCGGGACCGGTGATCAACCGCCGACGTCGACAGGACGCCGCCCCACCAACGGGGCCGGCACGAAGGAGGAATCATGGCCAAGCTGCAGAACGCCCTGGCGAAGAAGATCCCGCTATGGCGGACCGAAATTCGGGGCCTGATCAAGAAGCACGGAGCCACGAAGATCAGTGACGTGACCGTCGCCCAAGCCTACGGCGGCATGCGAGGCGTCAAGGGCATGGTCTGCGACACGTCCGAAGTTCCGCCCGACACGGGGCTGCTCATCCGCGGCATGCCCGTGGGCGACCTCACCAACAAGACCCCCGAAGACACCTTCTACCTGCTGTGCACGGGCGAACTGCCCAACGCCAAGGACCGCCGCGCCCTGACCGAGGAGCTCAGCTCCCGTGCGCGCGTCCCGTCCTACGTGTGGAAGGTGCTCGAGGCCATGCCGGCCAACAGCCACCCCATGTGCATGCTCGACACCGCCGTCCTCTGCATGCAGCGGGAGAGCAAGTTCGTGAAGGCCTACAACGCGGGCGTCTCCAAGATGGACTACTGGGAGTCGACCCTCGAGGACAGCCTCGACCTGCTGGCCAGGCTGCCGGCCATCGCGGCGGGCGTGTACCGCATGCGTTTCAAGAAGGGCAAGCGCATCGCCCCCAAGAAGGGCCTCACCTGGTCCGAGAACTACGCCCACATGCTCGGCATCCCCGACAAGAGCGGTGATTTCGCCGACTGCATGCGGCTGTACCTGGTGCTGCACAGTGACCATGAGGGCGGCAACGTCTCGGCCCATGCCTGCCATCTGGTGGGCTCGGCCCTGAGTGACGCCTACTACAGCGTGTCGGCGGGCCTCAACGGCCTCGCCGGTCCCCTGCACGGCCTGGCCAACCAGGAGTGCCTGAACTGGGTGCTCGAGCTGAAGAAGAAGTTCAAGGGCGTGCCCACGGACGAGCAGCTCACCCAGTACGCCTGGGACACCCTCAACGGCGGCAAGGTCATCCCCGGTTACGGCCATGCCGTGCTGCGCGTGACCGACCCGCGCTTCACCGCCTTCCGGGCCTTCGGCATGAAGCACTTCCCCGAGGATCCGGTCATGCAGCTTGTGGACAAGGTCTACACCATCGTCCCCAAGGTGCTGAAGGAGCACGGCAAGGCCAAGAACCCCTGGCCCAACGTGGACGCGGGCTCGGGTGCCCTGCTCTACCACTACGGCATGCGCGAGTTCAGCTACTACACGGTGCTGTTCTCGGTGAGCCGGGCCATGGGCATGCTCAGCCAGCTGGTCATCAACCGCGCCATGGGCTCGCCCATCGAGCGGCCCAAGAGCGTGACCACGAAGTGGCTGAAGAAGACGGTCAAGTAGCGTCGACCACACGGTGAGACGACGACGCC
Source organism: bacterium (assembly GCA_030592025.1). Next base: position 4,589 of record JAUUZX010000048.1, read on the forward strand.
CCCGCTCCTTCGAGGAGCGGGGGCGTTTGTTCGTGGAAGCCCTTCACGAAGGTCAGCGCACCAGCACGAACTGGCGCCGGCTCGTGCCGCCGCTGCCCTCCAGTTCGAACACGTAGACGCCACCCGCCAGACGTTCGCCGTTCTCGTCGCGACCGGTCCAGTCCAGGACATTGGCCCCCACCGACGCGTCCCACGACCCGAGGTCGGCCACCCGCCGGCCGCGCAGATCGAAGACCCGGCCGTGCACCTGGCCCGACGCCCCCATGGTGTAGTGCATCTCCACGAGACCGTGGTTGGGATTCGGGGCGAAGGAGGTGATGTCGGGGCGGCCGCGGAGGATCGTCAGGCGCGCCGTCACCTCGGCCTCGACGGTGCCCGCCGCCGCCAGCAGCACCCGCGCCACGGCCGTTCGGGCGCCGGGCGGGAAGGCCGCGGTGGCCCCGTCGTCCACCGCCAACGTGAGGTCGGTGCCGGCTCCCGGCGCCAGGGTGGTCACCATGACGTCGGCGGTGAGCCACGGGGCGCTCGTCTCCAGGCGGATTTCCAGGGTGCGGTCGCTGCTGTTGATCACCGTGTACACGACCTCAGTCGGTGTGAACGGACCGCCCACGCCGCCGTTGAACACGGCCTCCGCCTCGGGCATGACCGCCAGGCCGACACCGAGCACGTCGAGGGTCTCGGCGCCGTTGCCGAGGGGGTCGAGCCAGTCGCTCAGCCGTGTCTCCGCCGTGCCGCCACCGTCCCAGGACACGCTCAGTCGGCCGTACCAATCCGCCGCGTCGGTGTTCGTGCAGGACGCGTAGCCGCCGTGGAGTTGCCCGACGACCTGGTGGTCCTGGTTGAACAGGGGCGAGCCGGAGGAGCCGTCCTCGGTGGTGCCCTCCTCCCAGGCCCCCACCCGCAGGTGGGTGCCGTTGCCCGTCGCCACGTCGCCCAGGTAGTTGGTGGTGGTGGCCGGGTCGTGGTCCTTGCTGATGCTCTTCTCGTCCCCCTGGGGGTGGTGGATGCCCACCGATGACGAGGGATCGACGGAACGCCGGTCCCAACCCGCGTAGCGCACGTCGAACTCGGCGGTCGGGATGTCGTCGAGCTCCACCAGGGTGAAGTCGGTGGTCAAGAAGTCGGCCAGGACCGTGGAGCCGGACTGGGTCTGGGTGATATCGCCGCCGCCGTGCTGGTCGCAGACGGGGCTGTCGTAGTTCCAGTACACCACGAGGGTGGGCGCGCGCAGGTCGGTCAGGTTGCAGTGGTGGGCGGTCAGGAAGAGGGGCCGCTCGTCCAGGGCGGTGTTGTTGAGCAGCGAGCCGGTGCAGATGCGGCTGCCGCCGAAGCCGTAGGCCGCGACGGACTTGATCTCGTTGCGCCAGTCGTCCCCCTCGGGGCACACCACATCGATGTTGCAGGCGCCGGACTTCGCCTCGGGGTCCGTACCGAAACCGCGGTAGCCCTTGCCCACCGTGCCCAGTTCGAGTTCGACCAGGCCCCGTTCGTCGGCGGCCACCACGAGCTCCACCACGATATCGTCGGCCCTGAGCACCGGCGTCCAGAGCTGGCCATGGAGCCGGACGTCGTCGTTATCGTAGACCTGGCCCGTCCCCCCGGCGGCCGGGTAGATGGCCAGCCGGGCCGTGGCCGGCACGTCGTAGCGGACGAAACCCAGGTTCAGGGTCTGGGCGCCGGGCACGGTGACGCGCAGGCGCCACAGGGCGCGGCCGTCGGCCAGGACCTGCCAGGTGCCGCTGTTGGCGGGGGTGTAGGCCACGTCCTCGGGCACGGCGAAGCGGTAGGGCAACCCCTGGGCGGTGCGCTCGATGTCCTCGGTCGCCAGTTGCGCCCGGTCGGGCATGGCGAAGCGCATCTGCTCCACCACCGCCAGGGGCGCCGCCTGCACCGGCGGCGCCAGGACCTCGGTGGAGGGCAAGGCGGCCACAGTCGGCGTCACCCCCGCCAGCAGGACCAACAGGGCGAGGCTCACGTGTCGACGCATGGTATCTCCTCGGGATCGTTCGGTAACGACGGGGCCGGTGCGGCCACCGCTTCGACGGCATTCCAGGCGATGGTCCAGCCGAGCACCACCTGGGAAAGGTAGTGTTTCCGGTCGTTCAGGCGCGACCAACCCGTCAGGACCGAGGCCCCGCGGGCCAGGGGCCTGACAACCCTTGCCGGCGCGCGCCGGGCCAGGGTCAGCCAGGGGATCGCGGCGATGAAGGCGTGGCCCGAGGCCGAATTGTCCGCCGCCAGGGGCCGCCAGCGGGGGTTGGCGTCGTCGGAAGACGGGCGGTTCGCCCCCAGGCCCCGCTGCAGGGTCCACAGGACCGGCAGCCCGACGACCATGGCCTCGAAGTTGCCCCGCCCCCACCTGGTGAAAGCGTTGGTGCGCCACCAGGCATCGACGCCGGCCACCAGCAGCCAGTTCACGAACCAGAAGCGCTCGCCCCAGGGCTTGACCACCCAGGCCACCCGGTCGCTCAGCGACCCGCGCACCCTGGTGTCGTGGAACGAGGCCAGCGCCTCGTCGGCCCCGCTGTAGGCCAGGACGCCCGCGCCCACCAGGGCGGCGCCCAGCCGCAGGAACGTGCGGCGGGACGCGTAGTTGTTGCGCCAGTGGCGGCCCGTGCCCAGGAACAACGGACGCGCGCCTCCGCTTCGTCGCGACCGCGAAGGGGCGACGAGCAGCGCGCACACCAAGGTCAAGCCGATGACCACCCACACGGGCGACATCCCTTCGTTGTTCGGCGCCGCTCAAGCGGCGGTGATCAGATCCGCGACATGCTCCCCGATGGCCATCGCACTCGTCAGCCCCGGAGAATCCATGCCGCGCAGATTCAGGAAACCATCCCGCAGGCCCGCGGCCGGCGCGATGAGAAAATCGTGGAAGCCCCGCGGGTCCAGCTTGGGCCGGACGCCGCTCATGGATGGTGTCAGATCATCCGCCTCCAACCAGGGCAGGTACCGCCGGGCCCCCGCGAGGAAAGACGCGGCCCGGGCCGGATCGACCCCGTAATCGAGGGCGTCGGGATCGCCGTCGTCGGCCAGTTGTTCCATGTCGGGCCCCAGGCGGAGCTGGCCCGCCAGGTCGAGGCAGACGTGCACGCCCAGGCTGCTGCCGTCCGCCGGCGGCACCGGGTAGATCAGCCGGGTCACCCGGCTCGCGTGGCGCGGCGCCACGGCGAAGTAGTTCCCCTTGACCAGCACCTGCCGCGGCTCCGGCTCCCCACCCGCCAGGATAGCCACACGGTCGGCCCAGAGGCCCGCCGCGTTGACGACCCAGGAGCTCGTGTGCC
>JAUUZX010000222.1 GCA_030592025.1 bacterium
GTCGTCCATCTGCTCGTCCTGGTCACGCTGCTCCTGGGCCTGGTCGCGCCCGCCAGCGCGGACGTGATCCTCAGCGAACTCTGTGATCCCCGGCTCGAATACCTGTCGGACCGCTTCATCGAGATCGCCAACACGGGCTCGACCGCCGTCGACCTCACCGGCTGGTCCATCGTGGCCCTGGGCAATGGGTCGCCGATCTTCACCTGGAACCTGTCGGGCACGATCGCGGCGGGGGAGGCCCTGGTGGCCGGCGACCAGACGACTGCCGTGAACTTCCAGATGGACTTCCCCGACGAGGCCTGGTCCTCGAGCAACTCCACCTGGAACGGCAACGTCAATGATGGCGCCGAACTCTACGACGGCGGCACGCTCATCGATCGGGTCCAGGCCGTTGGCACGGACTTCGAGAATGCGGACTACACGCGCAACGAGGACGTGACGACACCGACGACCTCCTACGACCCGGGCGAGTGGACACGCGTTTTTGTCGACCTGCCCACCGAAGGCACCCCCGGTAGCCACAACGGTTCGACCCCCATGGTGGGCCCGACCATCGCCGACGTGACCCTCGTCCCCGCCTCGCCCCAGCCCGGCGACCCGGTGGACGTCACGGCCACGGTCACGGACGCCGTTGCCAACATCACCGCCGTGGCCCTGGAGTGGGGGACCACCGCGGGTGTCCTGTCCAACTCGATCCCCATGGCCGTCCAGGCGGGCGACACCTGGGCCACCACGTCGCCCATCCCGGGCCAGACCTCGGGCACCACCGTCTACTACAGCGTCACCGCCGACAACGACCTGCCGGCCACCAACGCCACGACCGAGGCGAGCTTCTACGTCTTCCTGGACGTGGTCGCGCCCACGGTCATCGTCCTGACGGCCGAGGGTCCCACTTCGGTGCTCGTGACCTTCTCCGAAGAGGTCGAAGCGATCAGCACCGGGACCGTGGCGAACTACACCGTCAGCAGCACCACGGTGACGGCGGCCGAATTACTCACCGGCGGCGTGAGCGTGCGCCTGACCGTGACGACCCTGGCCACCGGCTCCCACGTCCTGAACGTGGACGGAGTGGAGGACCTGATCGGCAACGTGGTCGTCAACCTGGACGTGCCCTTCGACTACTCCGGCGGGAACATCCCCCCGGGCTACTACGACGGCACCGCGGGCCTGACCGGGACCGCCCTGCAGTCGGCCCTGCACCTGATCATCGATAACCACACGGTGCTCAGCTACACCTCCCTGTGGACCCACTTCTACTCCACCGATCCCAAGCCCAACGGCAAGGTCTGGGACATGTACTCGGACGTGCCCGGCGGCATCCCGCCCTACGAGTACACCTTCGGCGTGGATCAGACCGGTGACGGCGCCACCGAGGGCACCGGGTACAACCGTGAGCATTCCTGGCCTTCGAGCTGGTACGGCGACATCTCGCCCATGAATACGGACCTGATGGTGATCTACCCCGTGGACGTGCGCTGCAACAGCTACCGCAGCAACTACCCCTACGGCGAGGTCGACGTCCCGACGTGGACGTCCCTCAACGGTTCGAAGGTGGGCCCCTGCTCCTTCCCGGGCTACACGGGCACGGTCTTCGAGCCCATCGACGCGTACAAGGGCGACTTCGCCCGCACCTATTTCTACATGACCGCGCGCTACTACGGCGAGGACGCCGGTTGGGGCGGCAGCGGCATGGTGAGCGGCTCGCAGCTTCTGCCCTGGGGCGAGGCCCTGCTCCTGGAGTGGAACGCCGCCGACCCCGTCAGCCAGAAGGAACTCGACCGCAACGAAGAGGTCTACGCCGTTCAGGGCAACCGCAACCCGTTCATCGATCGGCCCGATTTTGTGAACGCCGTCTTCCAGCCGGAGCTCTCCGACGTGCCGGTGGTTGCCCTCCCGCTGCGCCTCTACCAGAACGCGCCGAACCCCTTCAACCCGGTGACGACCATCCGCTACGAGTTGGGCGCGCCGGGCCGGGTCGAGTTGCGGGTCTACGACATGGCCGGGCGTCTGACGCGGACCCTGGTCCGGGAGAGCCAGGAGGCCGGCCTCCACGACGTTCTCTGGCGCGGCCGTGACGAAAGCGGTCGCACGGCGGCCGCGGGCGTCTACTTCTACCGGCTGCGGACCGGTGAGGGCGAAGATACCAAGCGGATGACGCTGGTGAAGTAGGGGTCGACCGCGGTATCCTGGCGGCATGACGATCCTCTACGTGACCTACTGCGCGGCGGCCAAGGACCCGACACCGGGACCCCTGGCCGCCGCGCGTCGTTACCGGAGCACGCGCATCGACGCGGTGGGGGCCTGGGCCGTTCGCCGTGGCGCCGCGTTCCGGATCCTGTCGGGGAAGTACGGTCTGCTGGCTCCCGACGAACCCATCCCCGATTACGACCACCTCCTGACGGCGGACCAGGTCGCCGCCCACATCCAGCACGTGGCGGGCCAGTTGCGCGGGCTGGGGCCGTCGGATGTCGTCTTCTATACGCGCCGCGCCGACGCCGACCCGGGTGCGATGCCCTACCGCCGTTGTTGCGTGGAGGCCTGTGGGTTGGTCGGTGTGGCGTGCAAGGTCATCGAGGTGCCGGATGGGCCCGTCGACACCATGGGGAGGGACCCTGATGGGCAGGAATGATCGCGGCCTTGTCTGGTCCAGTGAAGCGGGCGCCGTGTGCCCGGATTGCGGCGCGCCCAGCGACAACTGCCGTTGCCAAAAAGACGACGGGGCGTCACCCCGGGGTGACGGTATCGTGCGGGTTTTTCGCGAGACCAAGGGCCGTCGGGGCAAGGCCGTCACCGTCGTGCGGGGGGTGCCCCTCGGTGCGGCCGAACTGGATGATCTGGCTCGGGACTTGAAAAGGCTCTGCGGTACCGGGGGCACGGTGAAGGACGGCGCCATCGAGATCCAGGGTGACCAGCGGGATCGCGTCGTGGTCGCTTTGGGCGAGCGTGGCTACAGGGTCAAGAAGGCCGGTGGCTGATCACTCGATCTTTTCCATCTGGAGCAGTTCGAAGTCGTCGATGAGGCCCACCGAGGCGGCTCGCCATGTCTGCAGGTGTTCGGTCTCCATGTGGGCTTCCCAGTGGGCCTTCGTCTCCCAGTTCTCGTAGAAGACAAAGAGCCCCGGCGTCTCGAGGGAGACGTGCATATCGTAGTTGAGGCATCCCTTGTCACGTCGGCTCGGTTCGACGAGTTTGTGCAACTCGGTGACGACGGCATCCTCGCAGCCGCCCTTGGCCTGGATGCGGGCAATGACGGTGAAGGCTTTGGCCAGTGGCTCGGTCATGATTCCCTCCAAGGATCATAGTGAATCGCGGATCATGGTTAATTGCGGATCATGGTCAACTGAGAATCATGGTGTCATGCCATCAGGGTTCGGTTTGGTATCGCGAACCAATATACCCTCGGACACACGATTTGTTACGGAAATTATCACGAGTTCGCAACAAAAGGGAGATACCGATGCAGCGCTGCGGATGGGCCCAAGGGGTTTCCGGCCTCTATGAGGCGTACCACGACCAGGAGTGGGGGGTCCCGGTCCACGGCGATCGGCGCCTCTTCGAGTTCCTCATCCTCGAAGGCGCCCAGGCCGGTCTGAGCTGGTCGACGATCCTCAACAAACGCGCCCGCTATCAGGAGGTCTACGACGGTTTCGACCCGGCCAGGGTGGCCCGATACGACGACGCGAAGCAGGCGGCGCTCCTGACGGACCCGGGCATCGTCCGCAACCGACTCAAGGTGGCCGCCGCCGTCATCAACGCCCGGGCCTTCCTGGCGGTCCAGGAGGAGCACGGCAGCTTCGATGCCTACATCTGGGGATTCGTCGACGGTCGCCCCGTCCAGAACCGGTTCGCGTCATTGGGTGAAATCCCGGCGTCCACACCTGTTTCCGACGCCATGAGCAAGGACCTCAAGGGCCGGGGCTTCAAGTTCGTAGGCAGCACCATCTGCTACGCCTTCATGCAGGCAGTCGGCCTCGTGAACGACCATGAGACCGGTTGCTTCCGCTACGCCGACGTTGCGTCCCTTGCCGGTTCCCGTTCCTGATTGCGGTTTTCAAAATTACAGGTATTCTGTCGGCACGAGATCATCAAGAGAGCGGTCCCGAGCCGCAGCCCATAAACCCAGGAGGGACCGACATGGCCCACGAACTCCCCGCCCTTCCCTTTGCGAAGGATGCCCTCGCGCCCCACATCTCGGCGGAGACCCTCGAGTTCCATCACGACAAGCACCACGCCGCGTACGTGAACAACCTGAACAACCTGGTCTCCGGTACCGAGTTCGAGAACATGGATCTCGACGGTATCGTCCGCAACGCGCCGGCCGGCGGGATCTTCAACAACGCGGCCCAGGTCTGGAACCACACCTTCTACTTCAACGGTCTCAGCCCCAAAGGCGGCGGCGAGCCCACGGGTGCCTTGGCCGACGCCATCACCAGCGCCTTCGGCAGCTTCGCCGACTTCAAGGAGCAGTTCGCCAAGGCCGCGGCCACGAACTTTGGCTCCGGCTGGACCTGGCTCGTGAAGAACAC
>JAUUZX010000103.1 GCA_030592025.1 bacterium
GAGCAGGAACTGCAGAGCCTGCCCACGGTCGCCCGGCAGGATGTGCCCACAGCCACCCCCGAACTTCAAAAACTGCTGCTCGAAGCCCAAAAGACAGCCGGTAAGGGCGCCCTCGTGGGCACCCGCGAGTTGCTGCTGGCCTTGGCTGCTGATCTGGGGCGCGCGGGCAGCGTCCTGAAGACCTTCGATGTTACCGCGCCGAAGCTTGCCCACGCCCTCGAGGCCACCGGCGCCGACCAGGCCTACCAGGGTGACGACGAAACCGGCGTCGGCGACGGCAACGAATCCGCCCTGGCCAAGTACGCCCGCGACCTCTGCGCCGCCGCCCGTGACGGTAAGATCGACCCCATCATCGGCCGCGACGAGGAGATCCGCCGCACGATCCAGATCCTCAGCCGGCGCACCAAGAACAACCCCGTGCTCATCGGCTTGCCCGGCGTGGGCAAGACCGCCGTGGTCGAGGGACTGGCACGCCGCCTCGTCGAGGGCGACGTGCCCGAGGGCCTGAAGGGCAAGCGCGTGCTCGCCCTGGACCTGGGCGCCCTCATCGCCGGCACCAAGTACCGGGGCGAGTTCGAGGACCGTCTCAAGCAGGTGATCAAGGAGGTGACCGAGCTGGACGGCGACGTCCTCCTGTTCATCGACGAGATGCACACCCTCGTGGGTGCCGGCGCGACCAGCGGCGCCATGGACGCCAGCAACATCCTCAAGCCGGCCCTCGCCCGGGGCGAACTCCACTGCGTGGGCGCCACGACCATCGACGAGTATCGCCAGCACATCGAGAAGGACCCGGCCCTGGAGCGGCGTTTCCAGCCCGTGCTTGTGGAGGAGCCCACGACGGACCAGGCCGTCGCCATCCTGCGCGGCTTGAAGGAGCGCTACGAGGTGCACCACGGCATCCGCATCACCGACGGGGCCATCGTCGCCGCGGTGAAGCTCAGTCAGCGCTACATCGCCGACCGGATGCTGCCGGATAAGGCCATCGACCTCATGGACGAGGCCGCCAGCCGCCTGCGCATGGAGATCGATTCGGTGCCCGCCGAGGTGGACGATCTGCAACGCCAATTGAACCAGCTCGAGATGGAACGTCTCGCCCTGGAGAAGGAGACCGAGAAGTCGGCCGTGGCGCGACGCGAGACCATCGATCACCAACTGGTCGAACTGCGTGACGCCCTCGATCAGGTCGCGGCGCGTTGGGAGCAGGAGAAGGCGGCCATCGACGCCATCCGCGCCCTCCAGAAGCGCCAGGAGGATCTCGTCCTGGAGATGGAGACCGCCGAGCGCACGGGTGATCTGGCCAGGGCCAGCGAACTCAAGTACAGCGGCCAGGCATTGCTCGAGGCCGAATTGGCCCAGGCCCGCGCTGAATTGCACCGCATCCAGGGGGAGACGGCGCTGCTGAAAGAGGAGGTCGAGGAGGACGACATCGCCCTGCTCGTGGCCAAGTGGACGGGCATCCCGGCCCAGCGGCTGATGGAGGACGAAATGGCCAAGCTGCGCGAACTGGAGGAGCGCATCGACGCCCGGGTTGTCGGCCAGGACGAGGCCGTGGCCCAGGTGGCCCGCACCATCCGGCGCGGGCGGGCCGGGCTGACTGATCGTTCGCGTCCCTTGGGCTCGTTCCTCTTCCTCGGCCCGACGGGCGTGGGGAAGACCGAGTTGGCCAAGGCCCTGACCGCCCAGATGTTCGGCGACGAGTCGCACCTGGTGCGCCTGGACATGAGCGAGTACATGGAGCGCCACGCCGTGAGCCGCATGATCGGTTCGCCCCCGGGCTACGTCGGCCACGAGGCGGGGGGGCAGCTCACCGAGGCGGTCCGTCGCCACCCCTACAGCGTCATCCTGCTGGACGAGGTGGAGAAGGCCCATCCCGAGGTCATGAACGTGCTGCTGCAATTATTGGATGACGGGCGCCTCACCGACGGCCGCGGCCGCCGCGTGGACTTCACCAACACCCTCGTCATCATGACCAGCAACCTGTGCCAGGAGGCCATGTACGAACCCCGCGACGACCAGGATGCCGCCGAACGCGAACGCGTCGTGCTCGAGGGCCTGGTCGGTCGTTTCCGGCCCGAGTTCCTCAACCGGCTAGACGCGGTGATCCGCTTCAACAGCCTGGGTGCGGAGTTCATCGCGGAGATCGTGCGCCTCGAACTGGCCAAGGTGGCCCGCGACCTGGCCGAGCAGGAGATCGGGTTCACGGCCACCGACGCCGCTGTTGCCCGGCTGGCGGACCTGGGCTTCGATCCGGCGTTCGGTGCGCGGCCGGTGAAGCGCGTCATCCAGCGGGAGGTGCAGGACCGGTTGGCGGATCTGATCCTGGCCGGAGAAGCGGGGACGGAGCAGGCGGTGACGTTGGATGTGGTCGAGGACGGGTTCGTGTTGCGTGACGCTGAGGCCACGCGCGGCGCCTTGGCCGAGGGCTAATCCTCTCCCAGGGCCTCCAGGTCGGCGAGGTCACGCGTTCGGCCGGTGGCCCGCTTGTTGGCAATGAACTCGGTCCGGCCGATGATGCGCACATCCTGGTCACCGTAGACGCCGGCTTCGGCTCCCGCATCGGCCTCGTCCCAGGTGATGCCACTGAGAGAGGTCAAGAGGTCGACCCTGACGGGGGGCACACCGAGTTGGACCACGCGGTCCGGGTGAGTGAAATCATTCGAGGTGAGGCCGAGATCTCCGAATCCGAATTCCGTCAAGGCAGCCAGGATTCTCATGGCGTTATCAGGCGTAGCGTTAAGGAAGAGGTCGAGATCGCCGGTGAAACGCGGAGCGCCGTGATGGGCGAGGGCGTAGCCTCCAACGATCAGGTACTCAACGCCGTTCGCGTTGAAGGACGCGAGCAACTCTTTGAAGTCCTGCTGTAGTTCCATGAACCTGCCGGCGCAAGAAATCCACGGCTGCAAGGCGCTCGGCGGGCGGGCGGTTCAGCCAGTGGTCGCGATCCCGCCGCGGCGCCGCGGGATCGCCAAGCTCTTGTCTCGTGACGACTTTTCTGATCATGGTCTGATGATACCATACGAACCGGCGCCACGGAAGTGGAGGAAACGACGGACATGGTGTCGAGGGGGCGTCTGCCCGAGCACGACGGCGAGGGCGGTCCCCCTCAAGTCGCCTCCCCATGGGCCGAAGAAAGAAGATAGGGGAAGCCCGACAGGAGCTATGAGGGAGCGCCATGACCACCCAGGATTTGATCGCCCACGACGACGACCGGGAAGCCGGGGTCGCCGTTGTCTACGAAGTTGTCGATCCGGAAATCGCCTTCATGGTCGAGACGATCGCCACCGCGGCGTCCGCCATCAAGGTGGGCGACTTCGAGAAGGCCGAGCGCCAATTGCGCAAGGCCCTCGAGAAGGAGCCTGAGCACCACCAGTGCCGGGCCTACCTGGCCATCTGCGTGGCAGCCCTTGGGCGCAATCTCAAGGAAGCCGAGCAACTGGCCAAGGGGATCGCCCGCGATCACCGCACCGACCCGGTCGGTCACTACGCCCTGGGGCAGATCAAGCTGCTGGCCGGCAAGCGACGGAGCGCCTTCGGCCACCTGGCCAAGGCCCGCAGGTTGGCCAACGCCGATCCGGAGATGATGTGGCAACTCGATGGCCTGGACCCGCGTCGGGAGCCGGTCCTGACCGCCCTGCACCGCGACCACTTCCTGAATGTCCTGCTGGGACGGATGAGGGTTGTTTTTACCGGATCCGACGACACTTGACGCAAGGACAGGGGAGCCCATGAGCCCGACATTCCTGACCAGCAGCAACGCGGCGCGCAATCTTTTCGTGTCCTCGACCTTCGAGGTGCCCGACGACGGTGGCCGCTGTGGTGAACTCGCCTCCCTGGCGGCCCACGAGATCGAGCGGGGCGACTTCGCCGAGGCCGAGGGCCTGCTGCAACAGGGGCTTGCCGAACAGCCCGATCATGCGGGTTGCCTCGCGGCCATGGCCGTGTGCATGGCGGCCCTCGGACGAGGCGGCGACATGGCCGAACAGATGGCCCGCCAGGTCATCGACAAGCACCCCGACGACCCCGCCGGCTGGTTCGCCCTGGCCCAGGTGCACCTCCTGGGCGGCGAGCGCAAAACCGCGTTCCAGCACTTCGCCACGGCCCGTGACCTGGCCGGTCGCGACCGGCGTTTCAAGGCCCGGGTCGACCGCCAGGACCCGCGGCAGCATCTCGTCAGCCGCGCGTTGCCGCGGGATCACATGCTGAACGTTGCGCTCGGGCGGTTGCGGATGTTCTTCCTGCGGCGGAAGAACGGCTGACACAGGTCAGGGATCCGTCTTTTCCAGTTTGCTCCGCAGCGTGCTGCGGGGAAGACCGATCATCCGCGCGGCTGTCGAGATGTTTCCCTCCGCGCGCGCGAGCGCCCAGCGCAGCAGCCGTCCCTCACACTCCTGCATGTATTCACGATAGGACGGAATCTCCGCAGGCTCGGCGGCGAGGGGCGTCGAGCTCATATCCGGTGGAGTAGGGACGTCACTTCCGCCCCGTCGCAAGGGGGCGTCGAACAGGTCGGTGACGGTGACCTCGGGCAGGGCGCGCATCCGCTCCACGACGTTCTCCAGCTCGCGGACGTTGCCCGGCCATTGGTACGCGAGCAGGGCCTCGAAACGCTCGGGCGAGAGCTGCAGCCGGTCCTGCTCCCCGCGGGCCTCGGCGAAATGGCGGACGAGGGCCGGGATGTCCTCCTTGCGCTCGGCAAGGGTGGGGAGCCGCAGGGGTATCACGTTGAGGCGGTAGTACAGATCGCCGCGGAACCGGCCCTGGTCGACCAGGGATTTCAGGTTCTCCTTCGTCGCCGTGATGAGCCGGAAGTCCACCTGGACCGTCTCGCCGCCACCCACCGGTTCGATCTCCCGTTCCTGGATCACCCGCAGCAGCTTGACCTGCACCGAGGCCGGAAGGTCGTCGATGTCGTCGATGAACAGGCTGCCGCCGTCGGCCCGGGCGAAGTACCCCAGGTGGTCGCGTTCGGCGCCGGTGAAGGCCCCTTTGCGGTAGCCGAACAGCTCGCTCTCCAGCAGCGACTCCGGGATGGCCGTGCAATTGATGGCGACGAAGGGCTTGTTCTTCCGCGTGCTCGCGTCGTGCACGGCCCGCGCCACGAGTTCCTTGCCGGTGCCGCTCGGACCCTGGATCAGCACGTTGTAGTCGCCGGGCCCGACCGTGGCGATGGTCTTGATGAGGTGCTTCATGCCCGGTGAGTTGCCCACGATGCGCCGCTTGTGCCTCCCGGCGATCTGGCGACGGAGCTCCCTGTTCTCGGCGACGACCGCGTGGAGCCCTTCGAGACGCTTGATGCGGGCCAGGACCTCATCGGTCTGGAAGGGCTTGACCACGTAGTCGTAGGCGCCGCTGCGCAGGGCTTCGACCGCGGTTTCGGTGGACGCGTAGGCCGTCATGATGATGACCTTCGCCTCGGGGTCGTCGCGTCTGGCGCGGGCCAGGACCTCGAGACCGTCGGGACCGGGCAGGTTCAGATCCGTCAGCACCAGGTCGAAAGTACCCCCATCGAGGGCCGTCAACGCGACCGTGCCATCCGGGCAGGGGGTCACCTCGTGGCCCTCCTTGCGCAGTGTTCCGGTCAGTGCGACGCGGGTCATGCGCTCGTCTTCCACCAGCAGGATCCTCAAGATGCGTCCTCCTCGTCGTCCACGGGACTTGCCGTGGGCAGCGAAATGGTGAAGGTGGTGCCGGCACTCCGGCTGCTGTCCACGTCGATGCGTCCGCCATGGGCCTGGATGATGCCCAGGCTGATGGACAGGCCGAGCCCGGTCCCCTCACCGGTTCTCTTGGTGGTGAAGAAGGGGTCGAAGATCCGGTCGATGTCCTGCGAAACGATGCCGTGGCCGCTGTCGGTGACCTGCAGGACGACCTCGTCGTTCCGCACGGTGGTCGTGACCGTGATGTGGCCATGGTCGTCGACAGCGTCGACGGCGTTGATCAACAGGTTCATGAAGACCTCCTGGATCAACTGCCGGTCGGCGGTGATGGGCGGCAGGTCGGGGTCCAGGACCAGGTCCAGGGCGATGGACTTGCGATCGATGTTGAAGGACATCAGCCGGCTGACGGTCTCGACGGCTTCATTCAGGTTCACCGGTCCCATGGCGGTCTGTTGCTTGCGGGCGAAACCCAGGAGCTTCTCGATCACTCCCGAAGCCTGGGTAAGCCCC
>JAUUZX010000375.1 GCA_030592025.1 bacterium
AGGGAGGTCCCGTGCTCATACTCAGCCGAAAGCGCAACGAGAAGATCATGATCGGGGACGACATCTCCATCATGATCGTCGACATACGCGGCGATCAGGTGCAAATCGGTATCGATGCACCGCGTTCGATCCCCGTCCATCGTTACGAGATCTACGAGGAGATCAAGAGCACGACGCTGGGCGCGGCCGCCTCGGACGAGGTCGACCTGGATGCCATCCGCCGCAAGGGCCGCGGACGGAAAAGCGGTGAAGGCGAGACCTGACCCCCTCGCAACGATCTTGGATAGCAGAAATCCTCCCTTGGCGGGGAGGATTTTTGCGTGCGGTGGGGAAGGAAGGGGCTCAGGCCCGTCGGTTGACGGATCCCGGCAAGGAATCATCCTGGTACACGGAGGGGCCGTTGGGGGCGGCGCCCAGTTGATCGCGGCAGGCGGTGTCGGCCATGGTCATGGCCTGTTCCGCGAGCTCCTGGAGGTCGCGGTCGGCGGCCTGCAGGGCAAGCAGCTCGGTACGGCAGGCGACATTCTCGGCCTCGTCGGCGCAGCGGTGGGCCCGCTGGAACTCGGCCATGGCCTGGGCACGGGTGACCAGGAGATCGTCCCAGGCAGCCAAGTCGTCGGCCTCGAGGCTGGCGCGCAGTTCGTAGGTCAGACGCAGGGCGTCGGCAATGGTCCGGGGCAGCGACATGTCACACCGTCACCGAGAGGGTGGAGAGTTGGGGTGCGGGAGCAACGCCGTCCGGGCCGCGGTTCTCGCGCTGGTCCTGGCCACCGGTAGCAGGATCCGGGCCTGAATCGGGGTCCATGCCCTGGGACCGGAGGCGGCGCGCGTTCTCGGCCGTGCCAGCTGGCACCTGGCGCCACGCTTCGAGCAGGGGCTGCAGGACGGCACTGCAGTCGAGCAGACGCTTGGGGTCCCGATCCACGATGGCCATCAACAACTCCTGGAAAACGTAGTTGTAGATGTTGTCGAGGTTCAGGGCGATGTCTCCGCCGACGCTATGGTCCAGGGCGGTGCGCAGCTCCGTGATGATGCTCTGGACCTGGATGACCTTCGTGTTGAAGGCCGGCCGGTCGCCGTCGGCCAGGAGGGTCCGGGCCTGTTCCAGGTCCCGCATCATGCGCTCGTAAAGGGCGACGATGAGGCGCTCCGGGGTCATGGAGCCGAGGTCGGCCTGACGGTATTGCTGCACGCTGTACTGGTTGTAGTCCATGGTACTCCCGTGTAATCGCGCCTGGGGTTAGGACCAGATCGAGCTCAGGTAACTGCCCTGGGCCTGAAGCTGGGAAACCAGGGACTCCATGGCGGTGAACTTCCGCTCCAGGGTGGTCTGGTACGTCTCGATGCTGCGCTCGTACCGCCTGATGGACAGGTCGGCGTTCTTGATCTTGTCGTTGAGGATCGAGGTCGAGCTCTTGAACAGGCCGTCCACGCTGTCGGTGATGTTGTCGATGGCCGAGTCCAGCAGGGAAGCCTTGCCGATGTTCCCATCCCGCTCGATGAACAGGTCGCGGACGCCTCCGTAGTCCTCGCTGAGGGCGTCGGCGAAGTCCTCGGCGTTCCACTCGAGCAGGTTGTCGGAGCCGCGGGTGATGCCGATCTGGTAGAACGACGAGATCGACCCGACCCCGTTGCTCAGGGATGAGGTCATGATGCTCTCGATGCGCCAGCCCACCGAACGCATGGTGGCGTTGTTGCGCAGGTCGGCGCCGACGGCCGACTCGTCCAGCATGTACTGCTTGAGGTCGTTGTACGCGTCGACGAAGGCCTTCACGTTTTCGGAGATGCCCTCGACGTCCCGGCCGATGTCGACGTAGATGTCCTCACCGGGCTTGGCGCTCAGCAGGTCGAAGGTCAGGCCGGCGATGATGTCGTCCGGGTTGTTGGAGCCCGCGACCACGGCGATGCCGTCCACGGTGAGATGGGCGTCGGCGGCCTCGACGTGGTTGGTGAAGATGGGGGTGATGCCCCCGCTCATGCCGCTGGCGTCCACGCTGAAGGAATTGTCCGTGCCGGCATCGGCGCCGCTCAGCACCAACCGATAACCGCCCGTGGCGGACCCGTCGTAGAGGACGGTGGCGCCGACCCCCTCGACGTTCTCGTTGATCTCGCGGGCCAGGATCTCGAGGCTGGTGAAGCCCACGAGATTGAGATCCGTGGTCTCGCCGTTGACCGTGAAGCTGAGGATGCCTGAGCCGACGGAATCCAGTCGGGAGTCGTAGCCCTGGGACATGTCCTTCTGCGCCACGGCGCGGGATTCGACCCGGATGACGTAGGATCCGGGCGCGGCGTCATCGGCGGCGGTGACCTTGAGGGTGTCCTCGTCGCTGCTCGTGGCGGACAGGCTGCTGAACTCGTTGGAGCTGTCCAGCTTCTGGGCCATTTCCTGGAAGGCCAGCAGCTTGGTCTTGAGGATGCCAAGCGCGCCTATCTGGTCCTGGTAGCCCTTCTTGCGGGACTCCAGGCGATAAATGGGGGCTCGTTTGAGCTCGACCAGCTGCGAGACGATGCTGCCGGTGTCCATGCCCGAGACGAGGCCGGAAAACGAGACGGAACTCATGGAGGTCCTCCGATTATGGCTGCGAGATGTCGATCCGTCGACTTCGCCGTGCTCCGTCAGGTGGTCTCGTCGATGACCACTCCTGCCAGATCGGCCATTTTCCGCTGCAGGTTTAGCAGATTCTCCGGGGGGAACTGCTTGATGACCTCGCCGTCGGCGTCCTTGATCTCGATGACGATGGTCCCGGTGGTCTCGTCCTCGTGGATGGCGACGTGCCATTCCTCGGGTCGGGATTTCGCGAGGGCGTCCTGGAGATCCTGGGCAGCTTCTTTAAGGGTTTCTGTATCTAGTGGCGGGGCAGCGGTTTCCTGCGCCGGCGCCGTGGGAACGGGCGTGTTTGTCGGGGTTGCCTGGTTGTGCTCCGCGACGGGCGTCCCGTGGGTCGAGCGCTGCGGTGTGGTATCAGCTGGTGCCGGTGGGGCACCGGGTTGGATCGTTGGGAACAGGGCCATGACCGCCCTCCTGGTTGAGGCCGGAGCCCCGCCGCAGGGGCGGGGCTCCAAGCCGTCCTCGGTTAACCGAGCAGCGACAAGGCCAGGCCGGAAGTCATGTTGGCCTGGGCCAGGACGCTCACGCCCGCCTGCTGCAGGATCTGGTAACTGGTCATGGAGGCGGTTTCCTTCGCCACGTCCACGTCCCGGATCCGGCTGTTGGCGGCCGACAGGTTCTCGGCCGTCATGGAGATGTTCCTG
>JAUUZX010000392.1 GCA_030592025.1 bacterium
GCACCGATAACGGGTTGCGCATGTCGGGGTTGTGTCATAACATATTGAAATAAAACAAGATAAAAACTATTGCCACCATGCCGCATCGGTCCAAAACTTGCCTCTGGTGGGCAAGCGGGGGGTTCCCGCGATGAACACCGGCGGAGGTATGAAAGATGTCCACGACCCAGGGCTACAATCCGTTCACCACGGCGCAGGGCGAATTCGATCGCATCGCCACGCGGATCGAGCTCGACCAGGCAGCCCGTGATCTTCTGCGCAACCCCATGCGCGAGTACCATTTCACCATCCCCGTGCGCATGGATGACGGCCAGGTCAAGGTCTTCCAGGGCTACCGCATCCAGCACAACGACGCCCGCGGACCCGGCAAGGGGGGCATCCGCTTCCACCCCCAGGAAACGGCCGACACCGTGCGCGCCCTGGCCATGTGGATGACCTGGAAGTGCGCCGTGGCCGACCTGCCCCTGGGTGGGGCCAAGGGCGGCGTGATCTGCGACCCCCACGAGCTCAGCCCCCGGGAGCAGGAGGCCCTCTGCCGCGGCTGGGTCCGGCAGGTGAACCGCAATGTCGGCCCCGTCAGCGACGTCCCCGCACCGGACGTCATGACCTCGGCCCAGCACATGCTGTGGATGCTTGACGAATACGAGGCCATCAACGGCGGGCACTACCCGGGCGCCTTCACGGGCAAGCCGGTGGGCATGGGTGGGTCCCTGGGCCGCACCCAGGCCACGGGCTACGGCGTCGTCTACACCCTGCGCGAAGCCCTGCGCGAACTCGACATCGACCCGGCCGCCACGACGGCCAGCGTGCAGGGCTTCGGGAACGTGGCCCAGTATGCCATCGAGCTGTACCATCGCATCGGTGGCCGCACGCTCTGCGTGTCGTGCTGGGACCAGCGGGCCGAGGAGTCCGTGTCCTTCCACCGGGCCGAGGGCATCGACCTGGAGGAGCTGCGGGGCATCACCGACGACTTCGGCGGCATCGACAAGGTGCGGGCGACGGAACTGGGCTACGAGGTCCTGGACGGGGACGCCTGGCTGGACCGCGACGTGGACATTCTCATTCCCGCGGCGCTGGAGAACCAGCTCACGGGGGAGACGGCGAAGCGCCTGTCGTCCCAGGTGAAGGTGGTGGCCGAGGGCGCCAACGGACCCACGACGCCGGAAGCCGATGTGGTGCTTCAGGAAAAGGGCGTGTTCGTGGTCCCCGATTTCCTGGCGAACGCCGGCGGCGTGACCTGCAGCTACTTCGAGCAGGTCCAGAGCAACAGCAACTACTACTGGGAGCAGGGCGAGGTGCTCAGCAAGCTCGACGTCAAGATGACGTCGGCCTACCACGACGTCAGCGACGTCGCCCATCGTCTGAAGGTGCCCATGCGCGATGCGGCCTACATGGTCGCCATCGGGCGCGTGGCGGCGGCCTGCCGCGACCGGGGCTGGGTCTGATCCGGGGAGGGTCGCCGAAATGAAGGACTGGACGTCTGTCGTGCCCCGTTTCACGCGGGGAGTCTGGGAATCTGGTGAGATCATTTCCCGCATCGGCGGCGGGGGTATCGGCGGCAAGGCCGCCGGCCTCTGGAGCCTGAAGGCCGACCTGCTCGGTGAACTCGACCCCCTCGAGTTCCCCGGTCTGCGGATCACGGTGCCCCGGATGGTGATCCTGGCCACGGACGTGTTCGACGGCTTCATGGAGATGAACGGCCTGCGGGAGTTGGCGCTCTCGGGCGCCACCGACGCCAGGATCCGGCACGCCTTCCTCAAGGCGTCGCTGCCGCCGGAGTCGTTGGGTGACCTGCGGGACTTCATCGCCCAGGTCGACACCCCCCTGGCCGTGCGCTCGTCGAGCCTGCTGGAGGACGCCCTCGACCATCCCTTCGCGGGGGTCTACGCCACGAAGATGATCCCCAACAACCAACCGGACGTGGACAGCCGCTTCAAGGCCCTGGACCAGGCGATTCGTTTCGTGTTCGCCGCCGCCTACTTCAAGGCCGCCCAGGACTACTTCGAGGGCTCGGGCCTCGACCACGGGACCGAGAAGATGGCCGTCGTGATCCAGGAGGTCGTCGGCGATCGTCGGCGCGACCTGTACTACCCGGAATTGTCCGGCGTGGCCCGCTCGTTCAACTACTACCCGAGCGGCGCGGCCAAACCCACCGACGGCGTCGTGAACCTGGCCCTGGGTCTGGGCCGGCAGATCGTCGACGGCGGTCTGTCCTGGGGGTACTCGCCGGCCTACCCGGCCTCGCCGCCACCGTTCAACGACGTCGGCGACCGCATGCGCAACACCCAGACCACGTTTTGGGCCGTCAACATGGGCACGCCGCCCCCGCCGGATCCCATGAGCGAGACCGAGTACCTGGTGGACGGCGACCTGACCCGGGCGGCGGCCGACGGCGTGCTGGACCACCTCGTCTCGACCTACGACCCGGGGTCGGACCGCCTGCGCATGGGCTGCCAGAGCGGCGGCCCTCATATCCTGGATTTTGCGCCGATC
The DNA here is from genome assembly GCA_030592025.1 of bacterium. The sequence goes on from JAUUZX010000392.1 coordinate 2,494, forward strand.
CTCGTGGGCGAGACCATGGCCCTCAACGGCATGGTGCGCCGACTGTTCCCCTTGGCCGAACGGACGGCGGGTTGTCCCGTGGAGCTGGAGTTCGCTCTCGACACGGACCCCTCGGTTTCCGGCGGACGTCGGCTCTGCCTGCTGCAGATGCGGCCCATGGCGATCCCCACCGGGAGCACCCGCGTTTCCCCGGTCGACCTGAGCGACAGCCACGTGGTGGTGGCCGCCGACCGGGCCCTGGGCAACGGGACACGGAGCGACCTGGCCGACATCGTCTACCTCAAGCCCGAGGCCTTCGCCGCTGCCGCCACGCCGGCCATCGCCCTGGAGGTCGAGCAGTTCAACCGGAGCCTGCACGCCGTCGGACGTCCCTACGTGCTCATCGGCTTCGGGCGGTGGGGGAGTTCGGACCCCTGGCTCGGCGTGCCCGTGGACTGGGGCCAGATCAGCAAGGCCGGGGTCATCGTCGAGACCTCGACCGAGGGCATGAATCCTGACCCGAGCCAGGGCGCCCACTTCTTCCACAACCTGATCGGCTTCGGCGTCTACTACCTGACGGTCTCGGCTTCGGGCGGGAACATCGACTGGACCTGGCTCGCCGCCCAGCCGACCGCCGGCGAGACCGATCATGTCCGCCACGTGCATCTGGCTGAGCCCCTGACCATTCGGGTCGACGGGCTGGCCGGCC
>JAUUZX010000403.1 GCA_030592025.1 bacterium
GATGCAAGCAGGTACCGGATCTCCTGGTGCTGGTGCGGCGGGAAGAAGGATATGATGCGGCTGATGGTCTGGGTGGCGTCGGTGGTGTGGAGCGTACTGAGTACCAGGTGGCCGGTATCCGCGGCCGTCAGGGCGATCTTCATGGATTCGGCGTCCCGGATCTCGCCGATGAGGATGACGTCGGGATCCTGCCTGAGAACATGCTTCAATGCAGCCTCGTAGTTCTCCGTGTCACTGCCGATTTCGCGTTGACTGATGATGCTGTTCTTGTCCTGGTGCAGGAATTCTATGGGGTCCTCGATGGTGATCACATGACTCGCGCACTTCTCGTTGATGATGTTGACCAGGGCGGCCAGGGTGGTGCTCTTGCCGCTACCGACGGTGCCGGTCACGAGGATCATGCCCCGGGCCGAAAGGGCCAGTTCCCCCACGATGGGGGGCAGCTCCAGTTCCTCGGGTGTGTGGATCTCCACCGGGACATGCCGGAAGACCATGGCGACGCTGCCCCGTTGCACGTAGAAATTGGCCCGAAAACGGGCGACACCCGGTACGCCGAAGGCGAAATCGATCTCGCGCTTTTCTTCGAATTCCTTGCGCTGGGCGGGGGTCAGGACCTTCTGGGCCATGGCGGCCATGTCCTGGACCGTGGGCGCGGCTTCCTCGGAATACACCAGGGAGCCATTGATGCGCAACACAGGCGGGGTCGTGGCCTTGATGTGTAGATCGCTGGCGCCCCGATCGATCATTTCCTTCAGGGTCTTCTTGAGATCCATGGCCGCCTCGCCTCCTGGTGCTAGCGCACGGCGACGGACCGTCCGTCTCCGTTCCTTTCCAGGAGATCGGCCCCTGAGGCCGAAACTTGACGCGGGATCCCCCGGGCGCCCGTTCCGGGCCGGATCGGCGTTTTGTGGGGATTCCCGGACATAAAACGGCCCGGACCTCCAAACGGGCCCGGGCCCGGTCCTCCGCAGGGAAAGACGCGATCAGTCGGGATCGACGAGGAAGAGGATGCCCTCGGCTTCCACCGGTGTCCCGTTCTCGGCCAGCACCTCGCGGATGGTGCCGGAGAACTCCGCCTCGATCTCGTTCATGACCTTCATGGCCTCGACGATGCACAGGGTCTGCCCCACGGAGACGTGGTCCCCCACGTTAACGAAGGAGTCCGTGGTGGGCGAAGCCGCGCGGTAGAAGGTCCCCACGATGGGCGAACGCACATCCTTCCACTTGGCGCGGGCACCGTCCGCCACGGCGGGTTCCGGAGCCGCAGCAACGGCCGGGACCGGGACCGGCAGGGGCATGGCCGGCGCGGCGGCCATGGCGGCGGCATGCGACGATTTCTGGATGCGGATCGTGGTGTCCTTGTCGGACACCTCGAGTTCCTCGATCCCGCTTTCCTCCACCAGCTTGACCAGGTCGCGAACCTTGTCGATATCCATGTCAGCCCTTCCTTTGCGCGGTGCCTGGGCCATGTCAGACCCTCCCCAGGTACTTGCCTGTGCGGGAGTCGATCTTCAGGACTTCGCCTTCCTCGATGAACAGCGGAACCAGGACCTCCAGCCCCGTCTCCATGGTGGCGGGTTTGGTGCCGCCCTGGGCGGTGTCACCCCGTACACCAGGGTCACTCCTGGCCACGGTGAGTTCCACCGTCAGCGGGGCCTCCACCGACAGCGGCTTGTCCTCCAGCAGGAGCATGCTGCAGATGTCACTTTCCTTGATGTAGAGAGGCACGTCGCCCAGGGTGTCCTTGTGCAGGGGGATCTGCTCGAAGGTCTCCGTGTTCATGAACACGTAGCTGTCGCCCTCGGGATAGAGGTACTGGTAGGGGCGCCGCTCCAGCCGCACCTCCTCCACCTTCTCGCCGGCACGGAAGGTGTGATCGACGACCTTGCCGTTCTCCACGTTCTTCAGCTTCGTGCGCACGAAGGCCGGACCCTTGCCCGGCTTGACGTGCTGGAAATCGGCAATGGTCCACAGGCCGTTCTTGTGACGCATGGTGAAGCCGGTCCGGAAATCACTCGTATCAGCCAATGGGGACGATCCTCCAGGTTTGCCGTAGCCTCCGGCACCATACCGGCGGACGCTCATTGATAACACGCAGTACCGCCGCTGGCAATGAATCTCACGCTCCGTCGTCGCCCCCCACCAGGACCGCCAATCCCTCCAATGCAAACCGGTAACCCGACACGCCGAAACCGCTGAGCGAGGCCTGCACGATATCCGCCAGAAGGTTGACCCGGCGGAACGGTTCCCGGGCGGCGTACTGGCTCAGGTGCACTTCCACCACCGGCAGGGCGCAGGCCGCCACCGCATCCCGTACCGCCACCGAGGTGTGGGTGTAGGCCGCGGCGTTGAGAACCACACCCACGCCGTCGTCGGTCGCAGCGTGGATCAGCCGGACCAGGTCGCCCTCGTTGTCCGTCTGGGCCCATACGCAATCGTAGCCGAGCTCATCGGCCCAGGTCGTCGATCCGTAGATCTCGGGGTCCCGGCGGCCCAGACGCCCCAGGTTGGGCCCGCCCAGGATATGGATGCAAGGCCTCACTGTGACGCCTCATCGTCCTGGTCCAGGCTGTCGAGCCAGTCGGAGAATTGCCGTTTGCGGTGGTTCCGGGTCTCCCCACGATTGCCGTCCTGCTCGCCGGGAGCCGCCAGGATGTCGTCCTTGTCCCCGGTTTGCGCCGCGTCCCCATTTTCGGCCATGGGCTCGGCCATGGACTCGGGGGCCGTGGGGGCTTCGCCCGGGTCGGCCGCCGCGGGCTCCGTTGCCACAGCACTGCTGCCGCCGAGGATCGCCAGGCGTGCCTTCACGTCGGCCCTCTCGGGATCCGCCTCGAGCATCTGTTCCAGCGCTGCCTGCGCACGATCGCTGTATCCCTGCGCCATGTAGATGTCCACCAGGGTCAGGGTGGCGAAATCCTCGGCCTGGTGAGCCGCGTGTTCGGGGAAGAAGTGGGCGCCACCATGTCCCAGGACCGTGGTGATGGGGCCGAGGCAGGCCTGCACCAACCCGACGGCATAGGCCCCAACGGTCAGGAGTTCGCGCTTCATGTTCGGGAATCGCCATCGACTGGCAGGTGCCACCGCGCCGCCCGGCTCGACGGGGCGCGGCCA
>JAUUZX010000306.1 GCA_030592025.1 bacterium
ACCCTCGGGCGTCAGACCGATGGCCTCATCGATGGTGGCGAGGGAATCCGGCCAGGCCGTCAGGTGAAAATCAACCAGCAGGGATGTGGACGCGGCCGGCGCCTGGACACTGGCCACGAATTCCGGGCGGTCGTAGGGCAGTGTGCCGTTTGCCGCGGGCCGCAGCGGAAGAGCTACGGGCACATCGGCGGCCGCCCCCGACTTGTCGACGTGGAAGATCTGCAGGCTGGCGCCCTCGGTAGCGGCGACATAGACGAATCCCCCGGCGTCCGCGGCGATGCCCGTGGGCAGTTTCATGCGTGCTCCACCCATCTGCTCGGGCGCGATGTTCAGCACGAAGCGCCACTGGGCGTCGAAGACGGCCACCCGCCCCTGATAGCGATCCGTCACGAAGATCCACCCCTCCGGATCGCAGACGAGACTGCCGCCGCGCGAGATCTCACCGTCGCCGCCGCCGAACGAGCCGAAGGTGCCCAGGCAGTTGCCTTCCCCGTCCCAGGCAGTGATGCGTGAGTGCACCTGGTCCAGGGCGTAGTACGTGTCCCGCGGTCGGTCATAGGCCAGGGCCGCCAGCCAGCCATGGGGGCCGTTTTCGGACGGCGCCAGGGACACGGTGCGCTGCGGGATTCCGCCGGGACTGCACACGATCACCTGCGCCGCCCGACCGTCCAGCACATGGACAAACGCACCGTCCCATATCACGTCGACCGGATCACCGACGGCAGCGAGGAAGACCGACTGCTCCTGCCGGCGTGGATCGACGGCAACAACCCGCCCACCGTCCCGGTCGCAGAAGACGTAGGTCGACTCGTCGATCCGCGCCAGACCACGGGCATCCCCGACAATGTCCACGCGCGATTCCAGCACACCGGTCGCCGAGTACCGGACCAACTGGCGACGGAACGGTTCGAGCATCGTGATCTCGGCGTCGGTCACGACGATGGCCGTCGGCGCGACCGGTCCGCCGGTGAGCGCATCGACGTGACGCACCACGGCGGCATCCACGATGCCGACCCGGCCGCCGGAGACCAGAAGCATGGCGATCGCCGCCAACGCGAACCCCGACCCATGTCCACCGCGAACGGCACGCATCAGTATTCTCCCGGTTCATGGTTGTGGCCGTGGCACTTCAGCACGCAGGTGCCGCTGCCTTCGCCGAAGGACGAATAGCGGACCGACTGGCCGCTGTCCGTCCGCGTCACGCCCGCCGCATTGAAGGCGATCAGGTGGAGGTAGTCCGGCGAGCCGTGCGAGGCATGGCAGGTGAAGCAGGAGGTCCCGAGACGGCCCGTGACCAGGTCGCCCTCGATGTGTTGGCGATGGAAGGGGAAGCTGTCGTTCCTCAACAGGCTCTGCCGGTCGTGGCACCCGTAGCAGAACTCGTACGCCAGGCTGCTTTCCATGACACTGAGGCCGCGATCATAGTTGGCGGGCAGCAGAAAATCGTAGTTGGACCCGTGGGGGCCCCGCGGCGCATTCGGGTCGTCGCTGCGGTGGCATTCCGAGCACTTCATGACCGTCCCGGCCGCCATCGACTCACGGAGACTGGGCAGACGCTTGCCGGTGGAAGGCACGCTGACCGGATGCTGGGAACGCACGCTGGTGGCGAAGGCGCTCATCAGACCGATGGCGCCACTCTTGCCGGCTAGGCGGTCGTTGTGGCACTTCAGGCAGATCTCGTACTGGAAGGTGCTTCTTTCGAGGTACTGGCCCGTCAGGCTGTAGCCCTTCACCGCGAAATTCATGGACTTCTCGCCGGCGATCCTCTCATGGGGGTTGTGGCAATCCACACACTCCGCGTGGGTGACCTCGCTCCCGGTGAACGACGGCAACCGCTCCGTGGGGGAGTGGCCGCCGGTGTGCTCGACCGGATGTCCCGAACTCTTCTGGAATTCACTGCGCATGTCCTGCAAGCGCGCCCCCGGCAACAGGCGGCCGGACTCGACCATCCGCGAGCGAACCTCGTCCGCGCCGTGGCACTGGTAACAGAACCGCTCCTCGGCCTCCGCCAACATGGGTTGCCCGCTCTCCCCGTGACCCACATGGCAGGAACCGCACTTGTCCGTGAGGTAGGGGCTGTCCACGTGGGCCCAGGCGGCGCCGGCGCCGGCCAGCAGGAGCCAGGCGGTCAGGACCAACGATTGGCGATCAATAGCTATGGCAAACATCACAGACCTGACTGAAGGTTTCCTTCTTCCAGAACGGAAGCTGAGTGGACCGCGACCCGTGGGGATCGTGGCACGACGTGCATTGCACGAAACCGCCGGCGTCGGTTCCGACCAGTCCCTCGGGATCGTTGGCCGGCCAGCGCAGGGAAGATTTCGTCAGCGATTGTTTCTGCCCGAAGGGGATCGAAACGGGGTGCGTGCCGGACAGGTCGGTCCCCATATGGCTCTTGCGACCGGTCGGGATCTCGCCCCGGGCGCCGACACCCTGCATGGCGATCTGTCCGGCGATGCTGTGGACGGCCCCCACGGCAATTGTCCCGTCGTGGCAGGAGAGGCACAGCTTCGTCGCGCCGTTGGGTTGCTGCGGGTAGGACTGCAGCGTGGCGCGGTCGTAGACCTTGAATTTCGTCGGCGAGGTCGTCTCATGGTTCCAGAGGGGTCCGTCGGACGAGGAGTGATGGCTGCTGTGGCAGAAGATGCAGACCCGCGTCTCGGTGACGGACTTGATCTCGCCGCGTCCCGTCACGGCGAGATTGTGCTTCGTGTTGACGATGGAGCCCTTGCGGCCCGCACCCCCGATGACCGGCAGAACGATCACCAGGACGAAGAGAGCAGCAAGCCGTTGCAACCTCATGGTTCTCCTCCGAGGTACCGCAGGACCTGGATGCGGTTGTTGAACGTGTCGGCGACCAGCACCCGGTCGTCGTCGAAATCCAGACCCGTCGGTGACCAGAATTCACCCGGGCCCGAGCCGCGTCCGCCGATGACCAGCAGCACGCTCCCGTCGGGCTCGAAGACCTGGATGTTGTCGAAAAGACCGTCGGCCACCCAGACATGACCATCGCTGTCGACGCCCAGACCCTTCGGCCTGGCGAAGGCACCCGGCCCATCGCCCTCCTGCCCGAACGCGCCGCCGACCTGGCCGTTGGCCGCTACGCGCACGACCCGGTAGTTCAGGGTGTCGTTGATCAGGATATCGGCGCCCGCACGCGCGGCAAAAGTCGGAAAGTGCCAACCTACGTCCAGGTTCCCCTGGTGGGCCACCTGGACCGGGGAGCCATCGGTGGCGTCGAAGACCCTGACCGCGTGGGCGCCGGTGTCCACGACGAAGACCCGAGCCCCGTCCGCCGACACGGCAACGCCTGTCGGTCTCACTAGCCCCTTCCGCAACCAGGGCTCGAGCTTGTCGTCGTGCAGCCGGTAGACGACCCCTCTGCCGCTGTCGGAAACGAGCACGTCGTCACCGAACGCCTCCAGCGCGATGGGCGATTGCAGCGGAAGCTCGTCACACACGAATGTCCTGTACTCGCGCTTGGCGAAATCGACCAGGACCAGGGCCGGATAGTCCTGGCAGGTCAGGTACGCACCTCCGGCGGTGGCGAGCACATCCTGGGGCAGGCGTGGGTTCTCGTCCTTGCCGCCGAAGATCACGCGGACGACGGAGCCGAGGAATCCCCTGGCCGGTTCCAGGTCCGACAGCGCCACGGACTCGACGTGGACGACCCGGGCGGCATCCGGCAATGCGGGCCATTGCACCTGCGCTGCGGCCGTCCCGGCCTGCGCCAGCAGCGCCACGACCAACACACCGGGTCCTATTCCCTTGTTGTGTCTCCGTCCCATCGATCCTCCT
>JAUUZX010000360.1 GCA_030592025.1 bacterium
GGTAGGACTGGAGCTGCTTGAGGCCGAGGCTGATGCGCTCGCGCTCCTGCTCGAAGTCCAGAACCTTGACCTCGATCTCCTGACCGATGGCCACGACCTCGCTGGGGTGATTCACGCGGCCCCAGCTCAGGTCGGTGATGTGGAGCAGGCCGTCGATGCCGCCGAGATCCACGAAGGCGCCGAAGTCGGTGATGTTCTTGACGACACCGGTCCGGACCTGGCCCTTCTCCAGCTCGGAGATGAGGGCGCGCTTCTTCTCCTCACGCTCCTGCTCGAGGACGATACGCCGGCTGACCACGACATTCCGGCGGCGCTTGTTCTTCTTGATGATCCGGCAGGAGATCTCCTCGCCGATGAGGTCCTCCAGGTTCGGCACCTGGCGCAGGGCCACCTGGCTGCCGGGCAGGAACGTGTCCACACCCCACAGCTTGACCACGAGGCCACCCTTGATGCGGCGATCCACCGTACCCTCGACCACGTCGCCGTTCTCGTGGGCGACCTTGATCCGGTCCCAGACCTTCAGGAAGTCGGCGCGTTCCTTGGAGAGCACGACCAGGCCGTCCTGGTTCTCGAGCTTCTCCAGGAAGACGTCGAACTCGTCGCCGACCGCGATGCCCGTCTGCCCGAATTCGTCCAGCGCAATGACGCCCTCGCTCTTGAAGCCGATGTTCAGGAGCACTTCGTTCTCGCGAACCTCGATGACCGTGCCCTGGAGGATCTGGCCTTCCTGGATGTCGGTCAGCGTCTCCTCGTACTGGTTGATGAGGGCCAGCATTTCCTCGGCGGTGAGGACCACATCGGTCTCGTCCGCGGTGTAGTCGAGGTTGACGATGCTGTCTGGGTCGTAGTCGGTGCTCAGGCGGGGAGCGGCGGGCGTGGGCAGGACCTCCGCGGCGGGCGGGCGCTCGCTCGGAGCCTTGGCCTCGCTCGGAGTCTTGGCCTCGCTCGGAGTCTTGGCCTCGCTGAGGGTCTTGTCCTCGCTGGAGGTCTTGTCTGCGGTCTCGGGAGGGATTTCCGCGGCGGCGGGAGCGGGGACGGCCTGCTCCTTCGTCTCGTCGGATTCCGGGGTGGGGTTGGTGGTCATGAAAGATTGCCTCCTAGTGACATACTTAATACTGCAGAACCACACGGTCCTGCAGGCACGAGAATATACACGGCTCAGGCGGGAAGTGCAAGGAGGGCGGGGGGAAATCAGGCTTTGCCGCTGGTCCCCTCCACCGTTCCGAAGAGCTGGCGGTGCCGAGCGGAAAAGCGGCTGATCTGCTCGGTGCCGAGGGCGGCCTCGAAGGGGGTCTGGGGCAGGTCGGCGAAGGACCGGGCCTGCAGTTCACGCCAGGCGGCCTCGCAGAGGTGGGCGATGCGTCGGCTGGCTTCCTTGGGGTCCAGGTCCTCGAGCAGGACGTCCAGGGCGTGCCAGCGGATAACCGGCCCGAAGCGGACCTCCAGCGGAGAAAGGTGTGATCCGCCGGGATGCCGGCCGTAGGAGCCGCGGATGAAGATGGGCAGCATGGGCGCCTTGGTGGCCTGGATGAGGATGCCCAACCCGTTCTTCACGGGGCCGGGGTGGCCAATGGCGCGCCGGGTGCCCTCGGGGAAGATGAGGAGGTTGTTGCCCGCGGCGAGGTTGCGGGTCGCTGCGGAGAAAGCTGCCCGATCGTAGCCCCGACGGCGGATGGGGATGGCGTCGAATAGGCGAAAAATGGCCCCCATGGGGAAGGAGGGCCGGAAAAGCTCGGCCTTGGCGAGGGAGTGGACCTTGTAGCGCAGGAGGGTCGAACCCACCAGCGGCGGGTCCCAGAGGCTGACGTGGTTCACCGCTGCGATGACGCCCCGGGGCAGGGCGCGGCCTTCGTTCCCCACCTGCCGCAGGCCATAGAACCGGGCGAGGGCGCAAAAGATCGCGTAGGCGAACCGGTAGTGCACGGGCCATTCGCGGCGGGATTTGTAGAGATCGCCGTCCAGGGCCTTGTTGAGGGTCGGGTTCACGAAGCAGGCCCGGGCGCAGGCCTCGTTCTGCTGCTCCAAGGTCAGGTCCGAGCTGTCGACGACCAGGGCGTCCGGCGACACGATCAGGGGGCTCGTCTCCCGTTCGCTGTCGTAGCGGTCCCGTTCGGCCAGGTCGGCGGCGAGGGTGTCGCGATGGACGTCGCGCCCCTGCTGGCGGTACTGGCGGTAGCGTCGTTCGACCCGGGCATCGAGGCTGGCCCGCAGATGGATCTTGGTGTCGGCCAGGGGGAACACCACCGAGCCGATGTCGCGCCCCTCCATGACGACTCCCCCACGCCGCCCCAGTTCCTGCTGGCGGCGGACCATGTCCCGGCGCACTTCGGGGTGGGCGGCGATGCGGGAGACCTCGGCGTCCACTTCCGGCGCGCGGATGGCCTCGGAGACGTCGCGGCCGTTCCAGACCACGACCACCTGGCGACGTTCGCAACGCAGGTTGAGCTCGGCGTCGGCCAGCAGGGCGGCCAGGGCCGGGCCGTCGTCGAGATCGAGGCCGTCCCGTTGGGCGGCCCAGGTCAGGGCCCGGTACATGGCGCCGGTGTCGATGTACAGGAGATCGAAGCGCTCGGCCAGCGCGTGGGCCGTGGACGACTTGCCCGAGCCGGCGGGACCGTCGATGGCGATGACCGCGTCCCGGGGCAGATCACCGGCGTCGTGGGCGGGCAGGTCGTCGGGTCGGCGGATGACCATCAGAGATCCCGGCCGATGGCGCGGGCGACGGCTCGGCAGGAGTCGGCCATTGCGGCGAAGGCTGCCGGCGACAGGGTCTGGTCGCCGTCGCTGAGAGCGCTCGAAGGATCGGGGTGGGTCTCCACCAGCAGGCCGTCAGCACCGGCGGCCACGGCGGCCCGGGCCAGGGCGGCCACGTAACGCGCGTCGCCGGCCGCGTGGCTGGGGTCGACAATAACGGGAAGGTGGGTCCATTCCTTGAGCACGGCCACGGAGCCGATGTCGAGGGTGTTGCGGAGAGCCGTCTCGAAGGTGCGGATGCCCCGCTCGCAGAACACGAGATCCCGGCCGCCGGCGGCCAGGACGTACTCGGCGGCGTTCATCCATTCGGTGACGGTGGTCATCATGCCCCGCTTCAACAGGACGGGCTTCCCGCTGGCGCCGACCTCCTTCAGCAGGGCGAAATTCTGGACGTTGCGGCTGCCGATCTGCAGCATGTCCGCGTGCTCGGCGACCACGGCCACGTCCCGCGGGTCCAGGACCTCGGTCACCACGGGCAGGCCGGTGCGCTCACGAGCTTCGACGAGGAGAGCGAGGCCTTCCTCCCCCAGTCCCTGGAAATCGTAGGGGCTCGTCCGCGGCTTCCAGGTGCCGCCTCGCAGCATGACACCCCCGGCTGTGGCGAC
>JAUUZX010000296.1 GCA_030592025.1 bacterium
ATGCCCTGCGGGCTCCTCCAGGAAGCGACCATCCTCTGCCACTGCTTCCAGGTGACCAAGGAAACGGTCAAGGACGCCATCATGACCCACCGCCTCGAGGAGATCGAGGACGTCACCCACTACACCAAGGCCGGTGGCGGCTGCACCGACTGCCACCACGACATCGCCGACCTCATCCGCGACTGCTGGGACAAGATGGAACGGGGTGAGACGGCCAAGGGCGGTCTCCAGGACCTGGCGCCGATGCCGACGGCCGGTTGCGATCCGGCGGACGAGAAACGGATCCGCGAACTGCTGACGACCGAGATCGCGCCCGCCCTGCGCAACGACGGCGGGGACATCGAGTTCGTGCGCTGTCACGACCGCCGGGTCTACGTCCGCCTCACGGGCGCCTGCGCCGCCTGCCGGGCGTCGGACGCGACCATCCAGGATTTTGTCCAGGCCCGCCTGCGCGAGTTCGTCGACGAGGGCATCGAAGTGATCGAGGTGGACTGATGACGACAGGATCTTCGGGAACGTTCAACATGACGGCCGGCTTCCCCGAGCCGCTCGCCGAACCCATATACATGGACAACAACGCGACGACGGCGGTGGCGCCGGAAGTGTTGGAGGTCGTGCTGCCCCTGCTGCGGGAGCACTACGGCAACCCCTCGAGCATGCACCGTTTCGGGGCCCGCGCGGGCGAGGCCGTGGCGGTGGCCCGGGACCAGGTCGCCGCGCTCCTCGGGGCGGCGGGCTCCCAGGAGATCGTTTTCACGGGCAGCGGTTCCGAGAGCGACAACCTGGCCATCGTGGGCGCCCTGCACGCTCAACCCGGGAAGCGCCACCTGGTGACGACGGCCGTGGAGCATCCGGCGGTCCTCGGCCTGTGCCGCGACCTGGAGCGGCGCCATGGCTACGACGTGACCTTCCTGGGTGTCGACGCCCAGGGCAGGCTGGATCTGGACGAACTGCGCGGGTCATTGCGTGACGACACGGCGATCGTGTCGGTCATGATGGCCAACAACGAGACCGGCACGATCTTCGACATCGCCGCCATCGGCGAGATCGTCAAGGAACGGGGCATCGTCTTCCACGTGGACGCCGTGCAGGCCGCGGGGAAGCTGACCCTGGACGTGGGCGCGCTGCCCACCGTCGACCTGCTGGCGATTTCCGGCCACAAGCTGCACGCCCCCAAGGGCGTCGGCGCGCTCTACATCCGGCGGGGCACGAAGATCCGGCCCCTCATCACCGGCGGGCACCAGGAACGCGGCCGCCGTGCGGGGACGGAGAACGTGGCGTCCATCGCCGGCTTCGGTGCGGCCTGCCAGTCGGCGGCGGCCGGCATCGAGCACGAGAACACCGTCGTGCGCGACATGCGCGATCGTCTCGAGTCCAAGCTCCTGGCCGCCATCCCCGACAGCCGGGCCAACGGCGACCTGGAGCATCGGTTGCCCAACACGGCGAACATCAGCTTCGACTACATCGAGGGCGAGGGCATCCTGCTGCTGCTGGACCGCATCGGCGTGGCCGCCAGCAGCGGTTCGGCCTGCACGAGCGGCAGCCTCGAACCGAGCCACGTGCTGCGGGCCATGGGTGTGCCCTTCACCGAGGCCCACGGATCGATCCGCTTCTCCCTCTCCCGCTACAACACCATCGATCAGGTCGACTACGTGGCGAGTTCCCTGCCGTTGATCGTGGAGAGATTGCGCCAAATCACGCCCTTCAACGCGGAACGGGCCACGTTCTAGTTCCGCGGCACCCGGAGGCGCTGCGAGGCGCCTGATGCAAGGACCATGACCGAGCACCTTGACCCGTGCCGCACCCCCGAGGGGCTGCTGCACGCCAGCCTCCTGGACACCGGAACAGGCGAGGGCCTCCTCGAGGCCGCCGCGGCGGTGGAGTCTGTCCGCACGACGACGACCGACGGGCCCTTGCTGCTTTCCGGTCTCCACGGCGGTGCCGCCGCCGCGTTGCTGGCGACCTGGCAGGACCGCACCGGCCGTACGGCCCTCGTGGTGGCGCCGGATCGGGACACCGCTCTTCGCTACGCCGACGACCTGGAGGTGTGGCTCGGCGCGGAGCGCGTCATCTTCCTCCCCCAGCTGGACGTCCTGGCTTTCGATCACAATTCCCCGGAGCCTTCCCTTATCGGCGACACCCTGGCGGGGCTGCACGCCGTGCGCGGGGGTGAGGCCTCCCTGGTGGTCACGTCCCTGGCCGCGGTGCGCCAGCGGGTGATGGCGCCGGGCACTCTCGACCGGGCGACCATCCGCTTGCGCTGCGACCAGCAGCTGGACCTCGACGCGTTTGGCGAGCAGCTCGTGCGATTGGGCTACCGGCCGGCCGGCATGGTGGCCAGGGTGGGGGACTTTGCGCGCCGGGGCGGCCTGTGGGATGTCTTCACGCCGGGGGACGAACCCCTGCGCATCGAGTTCTTCGACGATGAGATCGTGTCCATCCGCCACTTCGACGTGGAGTCCCAGCGCACCACGGGCCGCCGCGACGAAGCGTTCGTGCTGCCGGTGAGCCACCTCTGGTACGACGAGGACGACATTCTGGGCTGCCTCACCCGGGTCGAGGAGCGCATGGCGGCCGCCGGTGACGAGGATCCGGACCTGCTCGAGGACCTGGAAGCGCGCTTCAGCGACCACCTGTCCGACATGGGCCTCGACACCTACCTGCCCTGGTTGGGGCCGACGGCCACGGTGTCCGACTACCTGCCCGAAGGGACGCCGGTCTTCTGGCTCGATCCGGTGCGTCTGGGGGAGCAGGCCGAGCTCATGGACGGCGAGTTGCCGCGGTTGCGCGACGGCCGTCTCGACCGGGAACCCCATCTGCCGCTCATCGAGGATCTGGTGGCCCCCGTGGCGGAACTTGCGCGCCCCGGCCAGTCCCACGTCTTCGTGGCGGGGGGATGGATCGCGGGCGACGCTGCGGCCCGCTGGCTGGGCATGACGCCCGCGACGACCATCGCCCATCAGACGACGGGCCAGGAGATCAAGGGTGGTGACCTGACCCGGTTGAACACCGGACTGGCGGACCACATCGCCGCGGGCCTGACCGTGTTGCTCCTGTGCGACAACCTGGGTCAGTCGGAACGTCTCACCGACCTGCTCGATGAGGCGTCCGACGGCGCGCCGGCGGTTCTGCCCCGGGTGGGCGCCCTGTCGACGGGCTTCATCTGGCCGGACGCGGCGCTGGCCTGCCTGACCGACCATGAATTCTTCGAGCGGTACCGTCGCCCGGCCCGCACCCGACACCGCAGTTCGGGCCTGGTGAAGGAACGCGCGTCCCTGCGGCCCGGTGAGTACGTCGTCCACCTCGAGTACGGCATCGGCCACTACAAGGGGCAGCGGGTGATCACCGTCGAGGGCGTCGAACGGGAGTGCCTGCTCCTGGAGTACGCCGAGGGCGGCAAGGTGTACGTGCCCGTCGACAACATCGATCAGGTCGAGCGCTACAGTTCCGACCAGGGGGCCAACCCGCCTCTCGGCCGTCTGGGCTCGGGCAGCTGGCTCAAAGTCAAGGGCAGGGCGAGCAAGGCCATCCGCGCCATGGCGGCCGAACTCATCGATCTCTACGCCCAGCGTCGCACCCGCCCCGGATTCGCTTTCCCGGTCGACACGCCCCTGCAGCAGGCCCTCGACGATTCGTTCCTGTTCAGCGAGACCCCCGACCAGCTCACGGCCATCGCCGACGTCAAGCGCGACATGGAGGACAACGAACCCATGGACCGGCTGGTCTGCGGCGACGTGGGTTTCGGCAAGACCGAAGTGGCCATTCGCGCCGCCTTCAAGGCCGTGGACGCGGGCAAGCAGGTCGCCGTGCTGTGTCCCACCACCCTGTTGGCCCAGCAGCACGGCGCCACCTTCGGCGAACGCTTTCGC
>JAUUZX010000230.1 GCA_030592025.1 bacterium
CAGGGACCACAGGGCTCCGACGCCTGATCCGCAGAAGGGGACCAGGGCCAGGATCGACGTGGCCACGGTGTAGGCCGCGACGCGGAAAGTGGCCTCGAAGCCCAGTTTGTTGCCGCCCACGAGCATGAGGGCCAGGTGGATGACGGCGGCCTTGATCGTGACGGTCACCGCTATGGTCACGGGGCTGGTCAGGAAGAAGAGGAAGCCCACCAGGGGCCCCTTGACGGCGCCCTCGAGATCGTCCTCCACCAGGGCCTGGAGGGAACCGCCGCTCAGGGCCCACATCCAGGAGAAGAACGAGGCCACCACCCCGATGACCACGGCAAACAGGAGGGGCTGGGCGAGCCCGACCCGCGTCGGCATGCGCTGGAAGAAGTCGGTGGGGGACAGGAGCACGCTCTTGGCTGTCAGGTAGGAGCCGTTGAGGAAGCCGTAGATCTCGCGCTGCTCCCAGGGCGGGAGCTTCAGGCCCGCGGTGGCATCGTGCCCGCTGCCATGGCCGCTGTCGCGCTCGTAGTCGTCGTTCACGATGCTCCGCTTCCTGGTTCCGGCGTCTCCGCAGGTTACGCACGGGGCGCCAAATCGTTGCAACCGACCCCACCGTGCCACAGGCGGGCGGCCATCACAAGCCCGATCAGTCCCTCCCGGACAGCACGTCCTCGCCCTCGCCCCGGGCCACGACGACGGCGCCGCAGCTGTCGCTCCACACGTTCACCGCGGTGCGGCACATGTCCAGCAGCGGATCGATGGCCAGGATGAGCGCGATGCCCTCCAGAGGCAACCCCACCGCGTCGAGGATGATGGAGATCATGACCAGACCCGCCGCCGGGATGCCCGCCGCGCCGATGCTCGCCAGCAGGGCCGTGAGCACGACGATGATCTGGGCGCCGACGCCCAACTCGACCCCGTAGGCCTGGGCGATGAAGAGGGCGGCCACGCACTCGTACAATGCCGTGCCGTCCATGTTGATGGTCGCGCCCAGGGGCAGGACGAAGCTCGTGACCCGGTTGCTGACCCCCGCGCCGTTCTCCACCCGGTCGAGGGTCAGCGGGAGGGTGGCGGAGCTGCTGCGGGTGGAGAACGCCGTCAGCAGGGCGGGGGCCATGATCCGAACGTGGCGTCCGGCCGGCAGGCGCCCCACCAGACGGACGAGCAGCGGCAGGGTGATCACCGCGTGGATGACCAGGGCGGCCAGCACCGTGGCGCCGTAGCGCAGGAGGGGAGCGAAGGCGTCGAACCCCGCACTGGCGACGATCTTGGCCATGAGGCCGAAGATGCCGATGGGGGCCACGGCGATGACCCAGCCGGTGATCTGCATCATGGCGGCGAAGAGGGCCTCGAAGAAGCCGAGCAGGGTGCGGTGCTGGGTCTCGGGGAGGCGCGTGACCGCCAGGCCGAACAGGATGCAGAAGAAGATGAGGGGCAGCATCTGACCCTCGGCCGCGGCCGCCACGGGATTGGAGGGGATCATGCGCTGGATGATGCCGACGAGGTCACCGGCGTTCCTGTTGGCCAGCTGGGCCTGCAGCGCCGGGTCGACCGAGCCCAGGCCGAGGCGGGTGCCCACAGGTTCGCCGTCGCTCAGACCGGGCTGGACGATGTTCACCAGCACGAGCCCCACCAGGATCGCCAGCAGGCTCGTCGTCACGTACCAGGCGAAGGTGCGGCTGAAGAGGCGGCCCAGGCCCCGGGCCGCGCCGACGCCGGCCACGCCGCTGATGATCGAGCCGATGATGAGGGGGACGATGACCATGCGCAGGGCCCGCAGGAAGGTCACGCCCAGGAAATCGAAGACGGCGTGGGCGCGGGGGGCCTCGTCGGCGGACCACAGAAGGCCGGCCGCGACGCCGAGGACCAGGGCGATGAGGATCTGCCAGTGGAGGGCGAGACGCATGGGGTACCTCGGGGAAGGGGATGGAGCTGCCCGGGGAGTGTAGCGGGCGCTGGCTCACCGCTCAAGGGCAGACCACAGCCGGGATCCGTGCTGGCAATCCCTGCCACCGTTGGTAGACTGTGCCGGAATCGAAGATCCAATCGGCCCGTCCTGGGCCCTTCGTCCCGACCCGGAGGAACACCTACATGCAGCTGCGCGTCTCCCAAACCGGCCTCGCCGAGGCCACCGGTGACCTCGTCGTGTTTCCCGTCTTCCAGAAGAAGGACGCCGCCGATCTCGGGCCGCTGCTGAAGGCGGCCGGCGGTGGGGGCCACGGCGCCCTGAAGAAGATCATCGCCAGCTCCGGCTTCACCGCCAGCGCCGAGAAGACCCTGCCCGTCCACTGCCCCGGGGTGAAGGCCGGCTGGTTCCTGCTGCTGGGCATGGGCAAGGCGCCGGAGGTGGGTCTGCAGACCCTTCGCAACTGCGCCGGCGTGGCCGCCAAGGAGGCCCGCAAGATGAAGGCGGCGCGGGTGCTGCTGGCGGTGCCCGACGCGAAGCTCAACAACTTCGACGACACCACCTTCGCCCGCTGCATCGCCGAGGGGGCGGGCATGGCCACGTCACCGATAGGCGAGCTCAAGACCGACCGCAAGAAGCCCGAGAACCCCCGCTCCCTGACCTTCCTGGCCGACCGCAAGCGTCACCGGGAATTGCGGTCGGGCATGGCCGAGGCCACCGCCAACCTGGCCGGTTGCCTCTTCACCCGCGAGTTGGTGAACCTGCCGCCGAACATCCTGACCCCGGCGGACATGGCCGCCCGCGCCCGGCGCATGGCCAAGGCCGAAGGCCTCCGCTGCAAGGTGCTCCTGCCGGCCGAGATGAAGAAGCTGAACATGGGGGGCCTCCTGGGCGTGGGCCAGGGCTCGGCGAACCCGCCGCGGCTCATCGTCGTGGAGCACCGGGCCCCTTCGGGCAGCAAGGCGCCGAAGATCGCCCTGGTGGGCAAGGGTGTCACCTTCGACACCGGCGGCATCAGCCTCAAGCCCGGGCCGGGCATGGAGCTCATGAAGACGGACATGGGCGGCGCGGCTGCCGTCCTCGGCGCGGCGGTCATCGCGGCCCGCCGCAAGCTCGACGTGAACCTCACGGTGAATGTCCCGGCGGCCGAGAACATGCCCGACGGGAACGCGGTCCGCCCCGCCGACGTCATCACCATGGCCAACGGCAAGACCGTCGAGATCCTCAACACCGACGCCGAGGGCCGGCTCATCCTGGCCGACGCCCTGTGGTACGCCGGCCGCGGCAAGCCCGACTTCATCATCGACGCGGCCACCCTCACCGGCGCCTGCGTCGTCGCCCTGGGCAGCCACTTCGCGGGGCTCATGGGCAACAGCGGCAAGATCATCGACGCCCTGCGCCAGGCCGGGGGCGAGACCTTCGAGCGGGTCTGGCACCTGCCCCTGGTGGACGAGCACCGGGACGAGGTCAAGGGCACCTGGAGCGACCTCAAGAACCTGGGCAAGGGCCGCGAGGGCGGTGCGCTGACGGCGGGCGCCTTCCTCCAGCACTTCGTGGACGACAAGACCGCCTGGGCCCATCTGGACATCGCGGGCACGGCCTGGACCGACGGCGCCACGCCCACCTGCCCCAAGGGTGCGACAGGGTTTGGCGCGCGCCTGATCGCCCGGGCCCTCGAGCTCCTCGTGGGCTGAGCGCGGTCGGATGGGAACCGAACGCCACATCCACACGGTGCGCGAGCTCAACGACCGCATCTCCGACGCGGTGAAGGCCGCCTTCCCCCAGACGGTCTGGGTGAAGGGCGAGGTGCAGCGCCTGCCGGCCGACGCGGCCCGCCGTACCCACGTCTACTTCGAACTCCACGAGACCGGGGCCAGCGGCGCCGCCGAGTACCAGATCCCCGTGGGCATCATGGGCTGGGATCGTCGGGCCTTCGACCTCGGCCGCTTCATGGACGGCAGCGATCCGGACCTCCAGCTCGCCAACAAGCTCGAGGTCTGCTTCGAGGCCCAGGTCGATTTCTTCGCGAAGTTCGGCAAGCTCAGCCTGAAGATCGTCGGCGTGGACAAGAGCTTCGCCTTGGGCCGCCTCGAGGTGCGCCGGCGCGAGGTGCTGGCCTTCCTCGAAAAGGAGGAACTGCTCGAACTCAACAAGCAGGTGCCGCTACCGGAGCTGCCTCTCAAGGTGGGGCTGATCACGTCTCCCGGCAGCGCCGCCGAGAAGGATTTCACGACGGGGCTCGAGCAGTCCCCCTGGGCTTTCACCATGGAACTGGCCGGGGCGAGGATGCAGGGGGAGCACCTGCAGGCCGAGGTGCTGGCGGCCCTCGAGCATCTCATGGCGACGGACATCGACGTCATTGTTCTCACCCGTGGCGGCGGTTCCCGGGCGGACCTGAGCTGGTTCGACCAGCAGGAACTCGCGGTGGCCATCGCCCGCTGCCCGCTGCCGGTGGTGACGGCCATCGGCCACGAGATCGACACGAGCATCGCCGACCTGGTGGCCCACCATCGCTGCAAGACGCCGACGGCGGCGGCCGAGTTCCTGGTGGATAGGGTGGATCTGGC
>JAUUZX010000171.1 GCA_030592025.1 bacterium
CGTCCTCCAGTTGCCGGTGGAGAACACCGCGGCCCGCCGGTTGGTGCTCGTGGGCTACGGGCTGGGGGAGCCTGGTGAGCCCCGGCGGCTCGAGATCCTCGTCAACGGGTACAGCCTCGGTGAGCATCCCCTGCCGGGGGGCGCCGCAGCCACCGAGTGGGACGTGCCTCCCCACCGGTTGCGCCGCGGCCTGAACGAGATCACCCTGCGGGTCGACCGCACGGTCTCGCCGGCCGAGTTGGGCCGCTCCGCCGACGAACGACCCCTGGGCGTGTCCGTCGACTGGATCGGTCTTCTCGATCCCGGCGACGAGCCCGACGTCGAGGCCTACGAGCGCGGCGCGACGGCCGAGGTGCGCTCCGGTGTCTGGCAGGCGGCGCGTCTGCCCCACGGAGCCGGCGCTTCCCTCCAGTTGGCCTGGTCCGGGGGCACATCGCCCCGGGTGCGGGTCGCCGCGCTGCCCGGTGGCGCTCCCGACTTCGAGGCGACGGTCGTCTTATCGGACTCCGGCAGCGGCACCGTCGACCTGCCGACGGACCTGATCCCGGGCAGCTGGCTGCTGGTGGGCGGGGACGCGGGCAGCCTGACCGACGCGCGCCTCGTCGTGCGGCAGCGGTCCGAGGACGTCCTGCTGATCATCGTGGACACCCTGCGGCCGGACTACCTCGGTTGCTACGGGGCGGCCGCTGACGCCTCCCCGTTCATGGACGCCCTGGCGGCCGACGGCATCCTCTTCGAGAACGCCCTCAGCCACGTCCCCATCACCGGGCCCAGCCACGCCAGCATGTTCACGTCGCGCTTCCCGTCAGACACGGGCATCCTGAACAACGCCGGCGGCGCCATCCCCCGTGAACTGCCGACCATGGCGGAGGTCCTGGCCGCCCGGGGTTGGGACACGCGGGCGGCCGTGAGCATCTCCACCATTGATGGTCGCTGGCAGTTCGGACGGGGTTTCGCGACCTACGACGACCGTCTCGGCGACACCTGGATCCTGCGGGCGGACACCATGGTGACGCGGATCGAGGCGCTCCGTGGGCGGCAGGCGCCGCCGCGGTTCCTCCTGGCCCACTTCGCCGACCCCCACGAACCCTACGACGCCCACGGGCTCATCGAGCGGCACGTCGAGGTGGTGCGGGACGGTCAGGTCATCGCCACGATCCCCATCAGCACCTACACGCCGACCCGCCTGGACCTGGACCTGCCGGCGGGCGCGACCGAGATCGTCCTGCGCTCGGCGGACCCCTTCAAGGTGCGGAACATCGGACTCCGGAGTGAGGCCGACGTGACGCTGGAGCACGACACGTCCGGCGTGGTCCGGACGCCCTGCACCGTCACCCTCACGGCCACGGAACCGGCTGTGGTGGGCCTCGTCCTGCAGATGTCCGACCTCACCGACGCGGCCGCCCCGGTGGAGCAGCGCTACTCCCGCGAGGTCGCCTTCGTCGACCGCCACGTGGGGATGATCCTGGACGCCCTGCGCGCCGAGGGACGCTACGACGACACCCTCATCATCCTCGTCGGCGACCACGGCGAGGCCCTGGGGGAGCACGGCTACCTGGGCCACGTGCAGACCCTGCACGACGTCATGGTGAGGGTCCCGTTCATCATCAAGCCCCGGCACGCCGACGGCTTCAAGGCCGGGCAGCGCCGGACGGATCAGGCGGCCCTGGTCGACATCCTGCCGACGATCCTGGGCCGGCTCGCCATCCCGCCCATGGCCGGCGCCCGGGGGCGGGATCTCCTGGCCGATGGCGCGGCCGACGTGACGACAGCGGTCTTCATGGAGACCCACCGGCCGGAGGCGGACCGGGATCTCTACGGTCTGCGCACGGACCGGGGCAAGATCGTCTATGAACCGGCGACCGAGACCTGGGAATACTTCGACCTGGCGAATGACCCCGGGGAACTCCACGACCTGGCCGCTGGTGGCGGTCCCGAGGTGGAAGAACATCGCCGGTTGTTGCTGGGCATGCTGGCCCGCTTCGAGCTGGGTGAGGCGTTGAGCGGCCACACCGCGGAGATCGACGAGCAGACGGCCGAGATGCTGCGAAGTCTGGGATATTGAACGCGCTCTCCTGTTGCCAACCGTACCGTCCTGGGGCATGATGCCCGCGATGCGCCCCGGTCACGACGATCGGACGGCGCTTCCGGGCACGGCAGGATGCTGACCCGAAGGAAGGACGGAGCGATGCGAATGGCGCCCCGAATCGCTAGGGCTTGCGCGATTGTTTTTGCCGCGCTGGTCATGCTGGTGCCCCTGATTGACGCCCACGCCCAGGGCGAGGATCTCCGCGACTGGAACAGTGTTTCGGACCCCATGCAGGGTGCCGTAGGCCTGCATTACGGCCGCATCGGCGGGCATGGCCTCTCTTTCCGGGTGCCGCTGCACTGGTTCCTGTACCTGCAGCCGACCGGTGGCATCTGGCACTCCGACGGCCGCCAGCAGCACAATCTCGGTCTCGAACTCCAGTACATCCTGCGTCAGGATCGTCTCATGCGGGTGTATCTGGGCGCGGGCCTGGCCTACTTCTACGACCGGGAGAGCAAGGGCGAGATCGACGGTCGCGAGGACTGGACCAAGAGCGAGGACTGGAACACCGGTGTCGGTGTGGGTGTGGAGCGTCTCTTCGGTCGCCGCTGGTCCCTCCAGATGGAGGCCGACTTCATCCACTACGGCACCAGCGGCGACATCAAGGTCGTCCCCCAGGTGGGTCTCTACTACTACTGGTAGGACGGGCATGGATCATCAAGTGCGCCACCGCGCTCGCCGCGCCTGGTGCCTCTACGACTGGGCCAATTCCGCTTTCGCCACCACCGTCATGGCGGCGCTCTTCCCGCCCTTCTTCCGCGAGATGGCCATGGCCGCGGGCATCGCCAGCCATGAGGCGACGGCCGTCTGGGCCTACGTCACCGCCGGTGCCCTGTTGCTGGTGGTGGTCACCGCACCGCTGCTGGGGGCCGTGGCCGACGCGGGGGGGGCACCGCAAACGATTCCTGGCCGTGGCCGCCGGCGTGGGCATCCTGGCCACCGCCCTCTTCGCCACCCTTGGTTCTTCGGATTGGCGCACGGCCGCCTGGCTCTTCGTCGTGGCCAACCTGGGCTTCAGCACCTCGATCCTCTTCTACGAATCGCTGCTGCCGTCGCTGGCAAGCGGCACCGATATGGACCGTCTCTCGACCCGGGCCTACGGCCTGGGCTACGCCGGGGGCGGCCTGCTGCTCGTGATCAACCTGGCCTGGGTCCTCGAGCCGGCATGGTTCGGTCTGGACGGCACCGCGGCGGCGGTCCGGGCGTCCTTCCTGAGCGTGGCCCTGTGGTGGGGCGTCTTCGCCGTGCCCCTGCTGCGCCACGTGCCCGAGCCGGTGACCCGGTGCGCGACGAGGGGCACCGACCTGGCTGCGGGCTTCCGCCGCCTGACCGCCACCTTCCGCGAGATCCGGCGCTACCGCGAGCTCACCGTCTTCCTGGCCGCCTACTGGATCTACAACGACGGCATCGGCACCATCGTCAAGATGGCCACCGCCTACGGGGCGGAGATCGGCGTGGGCATGACCCACCTCATGGGCGCCCTCGTCTTGACCCAGGTCATCGGCATCCCCTGCGCCCTGCTCTTCGGCCGCCTGGCGGGGCGGGTCGGGCCGCGTCGGGCCATCCTCCTGGGCCTGGGGGTGTACCTGGTCATCAGCGTCGGCGGCTACTTCATGGCGACGGCCTGGCACTTCTACGTGCTGGCCGGCCTCGTGGGCACGGTGCAGGGCGGCGCCCAGGCCCTCAGCCGCTCGCTCTTCGGCAGCATGGTGCCCCGTCACCGCAGCGCGGAGTTCTTTGGTTTCTACGCCATGAGCGGCAAGCTGGCCGGGGTGGCGGGGCCCCTCATCTTCGGCCTGGTGAGTCAGGCCACGGGCACGAGCCGGCTGGGTATCCTGTCCCTCGTCGTGTTCTTCATCGTCGGCGGCTGGTTGCTGACGCGGGTCGACGTGGAGGGTGGACGCGCCATGGCGCGACGGGTCGAGGCCGAGGCGGGCTGACGCCGGCCATGGTCGGTACTATCATGTCGGTGAGGCGGCCGCACGGTGCGGTCGTTTTCTTTTCTGGAGCAATTCTGGAGCGACCATGATCGACACGATCCTCAACATCGGCCTGGAGATCTGGCTCGTCACCGCCCGCATGGCCCTGTGGCTGCTGTTCGGGTTCCTGGTGGCAGGTGTGCTGTCAGTGTTCATCCCGCCGGCCTGGCTCGAACGGCACCTGGGCGGACGGGGCGCCGGCCCCATCATCAAGGCCTCGCTGTTCGGCGTGCCCCTGCCCCTGTGTTCCTGCGGGGTGATCCCCGTGGCGGCCTCCTTGCGTCAGCACGGGGCCAGCCGTGGTGCCACCACCGCCTTCCTGCTCTCGACGCCCCAGACCGGCGTCGATTCCATCCTCGTCACCTGGTCCATGCTCGGTCCCCTCTTCGGGGTGTTCCGACCCCTGATCGCCCTGCTGACGGGACTCCTGGGTGGGGGCCTCGTGCAGCTGGCGGACCAGGCGGGCAGGGACGACGGTCTCGATGGGGCGGCCGCGCAGGTCGTCCGGCCCCAGGGTATTCGCGCCAAGGTGCTCGCCGCCCTCGACTACGGTTTCGTGACCCTGCCCGGGGACATCGCCCGGGCGCTGCTGATCGGTGTGGTCATCGCCGGTGCCCTGAGCGCCCTGATCCCCCCGGACTTCCTGTCCGACTACCTGGGCGGCGGCGCGTTCTCCATCGTCCTGATGATGCTCGTGGGCATCCCCATCTACGTGTGCGCCACGGCCAGCGTGCCCCTGGCCGCGAGCTTCGTGTTCCTGGGGGCGACCCCCGGCGCGGCTCTCGCCTTTCTCGTGGCGGGACCGGCCACCAACGCCGCGACCATCACGACGGTGGGCCGGGTGCTCGGCCGCCGCACCGTGGCCATCTACCTGGGCACGGTTGCGTTCAGCGCCTGCGGGGGCGGTTTGCTGCTGGACTGGCTTGCGCCCCGGGCCGGCGCCGCCATCCCCCTCTTCGCCGGCGGTGGGCACCACCACAACGAACTGGCCTGGTTCGAACACCTGGGGGCGGCGATCCTCGTCTTGGTGATGGTCCGCAGCTGGTGGCTGTCGCGGCGACGTGACGCGTGCTGCGACGGCGCCTGCGA
>JAUUZX010000053.1 GCA_030592025.1 bacterium
CGGCGGGCCCCCCCCCTGGCCCCCCGGGGCCCCCCCGCCCCCCGGGGCGGGGCGGCCGCTGGGGGCGGTGATTGAGGACTAAGTTCCACCGTTGCGGCGTCTCATGTTAGGCTCTTGCTGCGTGGACCCATCGGGCCGCTCGGTTTCGTCGGGGGGCTTGGTAAGACATGGTGTCTGTGGTGGTGGTTGAGCCGAATCCGGAATATGGAGGTGGCTCAGTCTGAGATGCGCCAGAATGAGCTCATGAAGTACTTCGCATTATTCGTCCTGTTGGTGATGCCGGTTGAGGCTTTGGGAGAGTGCTCCCATGATCCGTTCGCGATTGTATGGGCGGAAAAATACCGAGACGGCGGGACTGTCCGCGCCGCTATCACGGACTCGGCCGGCTGTCTGATTGAATGTAGATATGATGGAAAGATGGGGTCGCCAACGCGCGGTAGGATATACATCGGCGTCCGACATCCTGGATACGGTGGTGATCGTCTCGCAAGCAGAAGAGACGAAGAAGGAATTCTCAATCTCATAAGTGTCGTGGTTGACTCGAGCATGTCCCGCATCCAACAAGAGAAGTATTCGGGAGTCGATTTCGAGGACATGCGGAAGCGGGTCCGTCGTCAGGCGTACTTCCTTCTGGAAGTGTTGGAGAAGTGCGGGTGGCGGTAGGCCATTCTAACAAGAGCCTCCAGTCGGTGAGGCCATTTGTCAGGCGATAGGCTTGTCTACGACATCGCCGATTTGACAGCCCCTGATCAAACCTCCATTTTCCTGTTGAACATCCAACAACCCGGTCCCCGCACACCCTCCGGAGAAATACCCATGAACAAGAAGTCGACGCTGCTCGTGGCCATGCTCGGCCTCGTTCTGCTCAACGTCCTGTCCCCGGCCCTCGCGGTTGCCCACGGCGATCTCGACGCGGTCATCGACGTCCAGATCTACAACCGGGCCATCCACATCATGGCCATGCTGTTGATCGGTTTCGGCTTCCTGATGGTCTTCGTGCGCGGGTACGGACTGTCGGCCCTGACGGCCACCTACCTCCTGGTCGCCGTGGCCATCCCCGGGTACTTCCTGTTGAAGACCAGCGGTTGGTTCGGCCATCCCGCCACCGGGGTGGAGGGGCTGGTCCTGACCGAGTTCGCGGCGGCCAGTCTGCTGATCTGCGCGGGGGCGGTGCTGGGGCGTCTGAAGATGTGGCAGTACATGCTCATGGCGCTCCTCTTCCTGCCGGCCTACACCCTGAACGAGTGGATCCTGCTGGACGGTGGCTGGGGGCTCGTCACCCACGGCGCCTTCGTCGACACGGGCGGGTCCATCGTGATCCATGCGTTCGGCGCCCTGTTCGGCCTGGGTGTGGCCATCAGCATGACGACCCGGCGGGAGCGCGATGTGCCCGTGGCCAGCGACGCCACCAGCGACCGGTTCTCGTTGCTGGGCAGCATGGTGCTGTGGGTGTTCTGGCCCAGCTTCTGCGCCGCCCTGGTGGCGCCCGAGATGATCCCGACCACGGTCATGAACGTGGTCTTCGCCCTCTGCGGTTCGACCCTGCTCACCTACTTCGCCACGGTCCTGCTGCGCCGGGGCATCGACGCCGCCGACATTGCCAACGCCACCCTGGCCGGTGGTGTGGCCATCGGCTCGACCTGCGACAAGGTCTCCCTGCCCATCGCCTTCGCCATCGGTGCGGTGGCCGGCTTCGCCTCGACCTTCGGCTTCGCCGTCATCCAGGGGAAACTGCAGAAGGGGCTGCGCCTCGTCGACACCTGCGGCGTCTCCAACCTGCACGGAATCCCCGGTCTGCTGGGTGGTTTGGCGGCTCTGGTTTTCGTCGGCGGAATCGACAAGGCCGCCCAAGGGCTGGGGATTGCCATCACGGTGGCCGTCGCGTTGGCGACAGGGCTCCTGTCGGGCCGGGTCCTGGCCATGACCGGGCATCGGGGTCAGCCCTACGAGGACTCGGAGGAGTTCCCGGGCTGAGTGCGTGGCGAACGCGATGGTCCCCTTCCGAGCGATCGGGAGGGGACATCCTGCTTTCAACGTGGGGGCGGTTGCCTATCGATGAACACACACCATTGACAGTGGAGGGCAGGCGCGGTAACACCGGGCATCCGCATCGTCATCAGCGTTCGCTCTGCCGAGAGGTGCTCCGATCAATCTGCTCGTCGTCATTCCGCTCGTCATTGCCGTCGTCCTGGGTGGCATGATGATGATGATCCACCGCAGCTTCCGTGCTCCCCGTACTCTGGAAAAGGGGGACCCCGGCGACCGGAACCTCGTTTTCCGCCAGATCTGGATCCCCGTTCCCAACGGGAAGCGCCTGTTCGCCTGGTTGCTGCCGGCCGAACGTCCTGCCGCGACCCTGGTGATGATCCACGGTTGGGGCGGCAACGCGGAGTTCCTGTTGCCCCTGGCCGAGTCCTTCCTGGGGGTGGGCCTGAATGTTCTGCTCGTCGACGCGCGCAACCATGGCCGCAGCGATCTGGATGGCCATTCATCATTGCCCAGGTTCGCCGCCGATCTGGGCACGGCCGTCGACTGGATCAAGGAGCAACCGGAACACGTCGGCCCCGTCGCCCTGTTGGGTCATTCCCTCGGTGGCGGCGCCGTCCTGCTGGCCGCGGCCGAACGGGACGACATCGCCGCGGTGATCAGCCTGGCCACCTTCGCCCATCCCGCGGACATGGTGCGGCTATTCCTGAAGAAGGCGAGGACCCCGGACTTCGTTGCGCCCCTGGTGCTGCGCTACGTGGAGTGGGTGATCGGCCGCCGGTACGACGACATCGCCCCCATCAACACCGTGTGCCGGGTGACCTGCCCGGTCCTGATGGTGCACGGGTTGTCCGACCGGACGGTGCCGATGGCGGACATGGAATCGATTCGCAAGAAATGCGAGGGCCACCCGCCGGAGTTCCTGTTCATCCCCGACGCCGGGCATTCCTCGGTGAACCGGTTCAAGGAACACGAGGGGACCCTGCTCGATTTCCTGGGACGGGCCGGCGTCGGATCCTGAGCCACGCCCCAGGGAACGATCAGAGCGACTGGTGCCCGGTCATGGCCTCCACCGTCACCTGCACACCCAGCAGCAGGCCGAAGGCGCAGACGATGGCCGCCCCGGTGGGCAGATCCAGCACGTAGCTTCCGGCCGACCCGATGAGCACCGCCACGAGCCCGATGGCCAGGGTGTAGAGCATCTGCTTGCCGAGGCCCAGGAACAGGCGCATGCCCATGATCGTGGGCACGACCAACAGGGTGAAGACCAGGAGCACGCCGGCGATCTGCACGCTGGCGGTGACGACGGTGCCCAGGATCATGTAGAAAATCACGTCCCAGAACTTGACGGCCAGACCCTCCCTGCGGGCGCCTTCGGGATCCGTCGAGATACGGCGCAGGGGCCCTCGCCAGATCCAGAGCACCACCCCGAGGACGGCGTACAGCACGGTCGTCTTGAGGAAGGTCGCCCAGGACACCCACAGCAGGGACCCGACCAGCAGGTGGTTGATCACCTCGCCACCGTGGGACACCTGGGTCAGGATCAGGATCATGGCCGCGCTGAACATGACGTAGATCGCGCCGATGTACGCCTCCTGGGGCACCCGCTTGCCCCGGGTGCGGGTCGTCGCGATGAGCAACGCCCCCACGAAGGTGCTGCCCAGGGCGATGGCGTAGGTCATGGCCGACCCGGGCTCGCCGCCCAGCAACAGGGACACGGCCACGCCGAACGCGGCCACCTGGGCCAGGGCAATGTCCACGAAGATCACACCCCGCTTGACCACGTGGAACCCGAGATGGGAGTGCATGGCCACGAGCATCACGGCCATCACGACCGGCAGGGCCATCATTTCCAGAAATCCACTCATGACTTATTCCTTGCCGGCCATGGCCGCGGCTTCGGCCACACGGGTGACCAGACGATCGATGAAGGCGAAGTAGTCGTCGGTGCCCTTCTGGGCCCCGCTGTAACCGGGCAGAACCGCCAGGGAGGTGCCGATGCGTTCGGCCACTTCCTCGGCGACGTCCTGGTGGTCCCACTGGGCGGCGATCACGAAGACCCCAGGGAGCCCGCGCCCCTTGTCGATCATGGTCTGGACGTGCCGCGGCGAGGGCGTGATGCCCGGCCGGTTCTCGATCTCCCCGACGACCTTCAGATCCTGCCAGTCGGTGAAGTAGTTCCAGTGCTGATGGTAGAGGATGATGGAGCGCGTCCGCGCCTCGGCCAGTTGGTCATGCCAGACGGGCATGCGCGAGGCCATCTCGGCGGCGAAGGCGTCGGCCCGCGCGGTGTAGTCGGCCGCGTTCTGCGGGTCCAGCTCTCCCATGCGCCGGGCCATGGCCTGGGCCACGAGGACGGCGTTCGCCGGGTTCAAGGTGTAGTGGGGGTTGCCCAGGGCGTGGATGTCACCCATGGACCGGTCCACGTTCCCGCCGGGGACGTCGAGGATCCGCTCCAGGGCGCCGGAGCAGTCCATGTCGCCCTGCGCGCCCGGCTTGATGCGGGGGTTACGGGCCTTGTCCAGCAGGAGAGGGAGCCAGCCGATCTCCAGTTCGAGGCCGTTGTAGCAGAGCAGGTCCGCCTTGGCCAGTTTGTGGGCCAGGGAGGGCTTGGCGGGCAGGAAGTGTGGATCGCGGGGGCCCGGGCACAGGGCCGACACCTTCGCGTCGTCCCCGCCGACGGCTTCGGCGATGCGGGCCAGATCCGAGATGGTGGTCACGACGGTCAATTTGGCCACGGACGTGCCGGCGGTGGCGACCACCAGCATGGCGGTGATGAGCAGGGTCTTGGCGAAATTCATGGGTCTCCTCCTAGTACCGGTGGGCGGGGTGGGAGCCGATGGTGAAGTTCCACTGCAGGGAGAAACGCAGGTCGTCGTAGGACGAATCATGGCTCTCCTGGTAGGTGACCTCGGCGCGGATGGCGCTGAACTCGCTGGGCACGAAGGCCACGTTGAACTTGGCCTCGTTCCAGCCGTGCAGGGTTTCCAGGTCGTTCTCGTAGACGCTCTTGTCGCGGGTGAGTCCGTAGCCGAAGCCGCACCACCAGGTGCGCCCGAAGCGGTACTGGAAGTGGGAGTACATCCCGAACGGGCTGCCGGTCGCGTTGCGGTCGGGCTCCGGAATGACGACCTCGTTGGACCAGACCACGGCCGGCCCCTGGGACCGGGTCCCCGAGGACCACTTGTAGGTCAGGTCGGCGCCGAAGATGTTGCGCTTGGTGTTGCCGGTGAGGTGGCGGTCGGCGTCGGGTCCGCTGCAGAAAGAACCTCCCAGTTCGAGGGTCCCGTCCAGGGAGAGGTCCCACATGTTGGTCAGCCGGGTGCCGAAGGCCAGGTCGCGGTTGTTGCTGTCGAACACGCCCGCCTGACCGTCAACCCCGTAGACCACCACCTCGCTGTACCAGGGCAAGGGCAGGGCCATGTCCACGGACGCGCCCACGTCGATCATGCCGGGGAGGAACTCGTCGACGGCCAGGGGGGCGTCGATGAAGGGGAACTGGTGGGGATGCAGCATGGCGTGCTTCCCGAACGGCAGAAAGAACTTGCCGAGGGTCAGCCCCATCCCCGCGGGCATGCTGCGACTCCGCAGGGAGGCGGTTTCGATCAGGGTGTCGTAGGTGTCGCTGTCTTCCTGCTGGGCCCAGACCACGATCAGGTCGGCGGTCCAGAAGGGGTCGACCACCGAGGTCAACTGGATCTCCGCTTCCTGCAGGAAGATCCCGTTGGACGCGGGGTCCGGGTTGTCCCGCGATACCTGGCCCATGAAGAGCCCGTTGGCGCTGATGGACGGATTCATGAGGCGGGAAACCCCGGTGGCGGTGCTCGAGGTCTGGCCCGCCGCGGTGCCGGCAAGCAGCACAAGGGTCACCAGGACTGCCATGGGCAGTCGTCTCCGGTTGTTGGACATGTCCGAATCTCCTGGTTCAAGGGGACACAGGGCAGGGCCTGGGGGCCCTACCTCGTTGACGATGTGGAAATCACGTCAAACGAACGCAGGAGGAGCGCGGGTCGGCGGCAGGATGTGGGGTCGGGAAGAAGGAGCGCTCTGCCGTTGGGGCAGGGGGATCGGTGCTACCTGCTCGTGCCAGCAGGGCGGCTCGAAGACCGGCTCGGCCCCGGTCACGCTGTGGAATCTGGCCTGGTGGTCGAAGTCCGTGGTGACGGTGCCGGGGTGCTCGTCCAGGTGGTGGAAATGGTCGAGGAAGTGGGCGTATTCCCGCAGGCCCATGCTGCCGATCAGCAGCATGGCGACGGCGAACATGGTCACCGAAGTCAGCCGGGGTTGGGATGCGTGCGCCGTCTTCATGGGAGAAAGTTAGTTCACGGGAGGGGAAATCACGAAGAAATTCTGGCGTCCCCGGGAGACCGGGATGTCCCCTCACCTCGCACGTTCGGGAAACCCCCTTCGCAGCCCCAGCCCCAGCAGGATCCCGAAGGCCAGATGGGCGACGATCACGGTCAGGGGCATGGCCGGCATGTCCAGACCGAAGGCCCCGATGCCCAGGGACTTCACCGCCGGGCTGGCCAGGAAGCCGATGCCGAAGAGCTGGCCGTAGATGATCGTCCACACCAACGACCGTCGCCCCAGGACGAGGACGAAGATCAGACCGAACGCCACGCCGTTCCAGAAGTGGTAACCCCAGCCCAGGATATCCGACAGGACCGACGGACCCACCATGAAGCGGTCGGTGAGCAGCACGCCCAACAGTCGGGGCATGTCGCCGGGCATGCCACCGAGGCGGAAACTGACGATGCGCACGATCTCCAGCCCGAAGGTGGCCACGAGGCCGGCGGTGGACCCCACGACCAGGCGTCGCGCCAGGGTGGTGTAGCCCCGGGCCCGGGCGATCAGGAGGATCACCGCCAGGATCAGGATCGAGGGCAGCAGCACGAACTTGCCCGTAACCGAAAGTTTCGCGATGCCGGCCTGGGCCGCGGGGAAGAGATTGGGGGCGAGACCGGCCAGGCCCAGGGCGATCAGGCCCAGCACCAATTGGGCGTCCAGCTTGAGTTTCATGGCGGAGTCCTTGTTCGGGTTGGGGTCGGGGCAGTCCGCAGACTGCCCCGCAGGTGGTGGCAGCACTACTGACCGAGCATGCCGACCATGCCGCCGAGGGTCTTGTCCAGCATGGCGGCCATCTTGTCCAGTTCGGGGTTGCCGACGAAGATCGACTCGGACTTCACCTTCAGGCCGGTCATTTCCAGGACCTTGCCCTGGTGCAGTTCCCCCATGACCATCATGCCGTTGTCGGCCACCATCTTCTTGATCGTCTTCAGCACGTCGTCGACCGAGCCCTTGACCGCCGTCTGGTTGATGGTGGGGCCGTCGGCGGCCTGGACGTTCACGGCGAGGGGACCGGCCAACAGGCCGACGGCCAGCAGGATGGCGAGAACGGGGGTCGAGCGCTTGATGGTATTCATTTCATTTCCCTTCCGGATCGGTTTCATGTCATCCGCCGCCACGCCGGGGTGGGGCGATTGCTTCTCGTAACATGAGTGGGAGGGGAGGGCGGTTTATTA
>JAUUZX010000054.1 GCA_030592025.1 bacterium
CAGACCAGCCGCCGCATCTGCGAGATCCTGCGCGCCGCCGGCAAGAAGGTCGTCGCGATCCGTCACCCCATGCCCTACGGCGACCTGGTGGCCCAGAAGGTGCAGCGCTTCGCGGAGATCGCCGACCTCGAGAAGCACAAGTGCACCATCGAGGAGATGGAGGAGTACGAGCCCCACATCGCGGCCGGCGGCGTCATCTACGCCGGGGTCGACTACGAGGCCATCCTGCGCGAGGCCGAGAAGGAAGCGGACATCATCCTCTGGGACGGCGGTAACAACGACACGCCCTTCTACCAGAGCGACATGCACATCGTCGTCGCGGATCCCCATCGCCCCGGAGCCGAGAACAGCTACTTCCCCAGCGAGACCAACGTGCGCCTGGCGGACGTGGTGATCATCAACAAGGTCGTCGAGGCCGAGTTCGAGAACATCGAAGCGGTGCGCGACAACATCCGCGAGATCAACCCCGAGGCCATCGTCATCGACGCGGCCAGCCCCCTGACCATGGAGGGCGACGTCGATATCCTGGGCAAGAAGGTCCTGGTGGTCGAGGACGGCCCGACCCTGACCCACGGCAACATGACCTACGGGGCCGGCGTCGTCGCCGCCCTGCGCATGGGCGCCGAGGAACTCGTCGACCCGCGGCCCTGGGCCACGGGCAGGCTGGCCGAGACCTTCGAGCTGTACCCGGAGATCGGCACCCTGCTGCCGGCCATGGGCTACGGCAAAGAGCAGATTGCCGACCTGGAAAAGACCATCAACGCCGTCGAGTGCGACGCCGTGGTCATCGGGACACCCATCGACCTGAGCCGCATCGTCAAGATCGACAAGCCGACGGTGCGCGTGAGTTACGAACTGCAGGAAATCGGCTCGCCGAACCTGGAACAATTGCTGGCCAAGTTCATCGGCTAGCGGAAATGGTTGGGCGGTCGGCGGGTGCCGGCCGCCCACGCATCACCGGGGAGGAAGTGCGTGAACATCCACGAGTACCAGGCGAAGGAGATCTTCACCGCCCACGGGTTGCCCGTGCCCGGCGGCAAGGTCGCCACGACCGTCGACGAGGCCGTGTCCCTGGCTGAAGGCTACGGCCTGCCGGTAATGGTCAAGTCCCAGGTCCTGACCGGAGGCCGCGGCAAGGCCGGCGGCGTCAAGTTCTGTCCGGCCATGGAGGACGTCCGCAAGGCGGCGGGCGACATCCTCGGCATGGACATCAAGGGCCACACGGTCCACAAGGTTCTGATCACCCCGGCGGTGGACATCGACAGCGAGTTCTACGTCGGCATGCTCATCGACCGCAACACCCAGCGTGTGCTGCTCATGTGCAGCGCCGAGGGCGGTGTCGAGATCGAGCAGGTGGCCAAGGATACCCCCGATCTCATCTTCAAGCACGCCATCGACCCGCGTTTCGGGTTGCTGGACCACGAGGCCATGGAACTGGGCATGCGCCTGGTCCCGGGCGATGTGAAGAAGGCGCGGCAACTGGCCGCGGCCATGCAGAAGCTGTACACGGCCTTCGTGGCGGCGGACGCCAGCCTGGCGGAGATCAACCCCTGGATCTTCACCCCCGAGGGCAAGGGCCACGCCATCGACGCCAAGATGAACCTGGACGACAACGCCATGTTCCGGCACCCGGAATACGAGGACCTGCGCGACACCGCAGCCGAGGATCCCGGGGAGCGGGCGGCCCGCGAGGCGGGACTGAGCTTCGTCAAGCTCGAGGGCAACGTGGGTTGCCTCGTCAACGGCGCCGGCCTGGCCATGGCCACCATGGACCTGGTGAAGTACTACGGCGGCAAGCCCGCCAACTTCCTGGACATCGGCGGCAGCTCCAATCCCGAGAAGGTCGTCAGCGCGCTGTCGATCATCCTGAAGGACCCCGAGGTCAAGGCCATCCTCTTCAACATCTTCGGTGGCATCACCCGATGCGACGACGTGGCCAAGGGCATCATCAAGGCCACCGAGTCCATGGACATCAGTGTCCCCATCGTGGTCCGGCTCACCGGCACCAACGAAACGGAAGGGCGCGCCCTGCTGACGAAGACGGCCCTGCATCCGGCCGACACGATGGACGAAGCGGTTCAGAAAGCCATCGAACTGGCCGGCTGAAGCCCTTGGACGACAAGAATTTGACGGCGCTTCGCAGGCGCCCCTGAAGAGGAGTTTTTCACCATGGCGATCTTTGTCGACGAATCCACGAAAGTGGTCGTTCAGGGTATCACCGGTCGTGACGGCGGTTTCCACACCAAGGAAATGATGGACTACGGCACGAAGATCGTGGCCGGCGTGACGCCGGGCCGCGGTGGCCAGATGTTCGAGGACAAGGTGCCGGTCTACGACACGGTCAAGGAAGCGGTGCAGGAGCACGGCGTGAACACGTCGGTCATCTTCGTGCCGCCCTTCGGTGCGGCCGGAGCGATCTACGAAGCGGCGGACGCGGGCTGCAAGCTCATCGTTTGCATCACCGAGGGCGTGCCCACGGTGGACATGGTCAAGGTCATGCCCTACCTCCAGGAACGTGGCGTGCGCCTCATCGGCCCCAACTGCCCGGGCCTGCTGGCCCCGGGCATCGCCAAGCTGGGCATTCTGCCCGCGACCATCGTCAAGGAAGGACCGGTGGGCCTTGTGAGCCGCAGCGGCACCCTCACCTATGAGGTCGTCTACCAGCTGTCGGCGGCCGGTCTCGGCCAGACGACGTGCCTGGGCATCGGCGGCGACCCGGTCATCGGGACGACCTTCATGGACGCCATCATCGCGTTCAACGAGGACCCGAAGACCGAGGCCTTCGTCATGATCGGCGAAATCGGCGGCGACGCCGAGGAGCAGGCGGCCGAGTACATCAAGGCCCACGTGAAGAAGCCGGTCGTCAGCTTCATCGCGGGGCAGACGGCGCCTCCGGGGAAGCGCATGGGCCACGCCGGCGCCATCGTTTCCGGCGGCACCGGCACGGCAGCCGAGAAGATCAAGGCCCTGGAGGGAGCGGGGGTCCCGGTGGCCGAACGCCCCGTGGACATCGTGCCCAAGCTCCAGGAGATCTGGAAGCGCTAGTCCGGCGACGGACACCTGGAGGACGGGCGCGCCCAAGGGGGTGCGCCCGTCTTGCCGAAAGAAAAGCAGGAACCGGGGACCATCCCCGCAACGAAGGATAGAGCAGGCATGGAAGAGACGTACTGCATGATCAAGCCCGAGATCGTCGAGGCGGACGACCAGCAGGTCGGCGCCATCCTGGCGGTCATCAACCGGGCCGGCTTCCGCATCACCGGGCTCGAGATGAAGACCCTGGAACGGACGACAGTCGAGGATTTCTACGGTGAGCACAAGGAACGTCCGTTCTACGACGACCTGTGCGACTACATCTCCGGTGGTCCGGTCGTGGCGCTGCGCCTCGAGCGGGAGAACGCCGTCGCCGCGCTGCGTGAGCTCATCGGCGCCACCAACCCGGCCGAGGCGGCCGTGGGCACGGTGCGCGACCTGTTCGGGGCCTCGCTCCAGAACAACGCGGTCCACGGCTCGGCGATCCAGGAAGACGCGGCCCGGGAACTGGGCCTCGTATTCGGCTCCTGACAGGACGCAAGGCGGCCTTTGGCAACGCTCTGCACCGGGGCGGGTACCTTGACACGGAACCGGCCGCCTATTAAGGTGTGGCGCTTGCATGAAACTGGAAACGGCATGAAACTCGACCTGGACAGGCAGGAGCACGGGCGCAGCGAACTCGCCATCGCGGGCGCGCTCCCGCTGGGCCTGTCCGACGGTCGTCCCGAGCGCGCCGACATCAACGGCGAACTCCTGGTCGACAACGTCGGCAGCCGCTTCCTGCTGAATGGAAAACTCGAGGCGGCAGGCCGGGGCCAGTGCGCCCGGTGCCTGCGGGAGTTCGAGGTCCACTGGGTCGTCCCGGTGGAGATCATCGTCCTGAGGAACGTGAGGGATGGCGAAGGGGAGGGCGAATCCCTGGTGCTGCACCAGCGCAAGGGGGAGGTCGACCTTTCCGGTGCGTTGTGCGAGTCGGCGATCCTGGCCTTTCCCCAGGCCCCGTTGTGCCGCGAGGATTGCCGCGGCCTATGCTCCGTGTGCGGTATCGACCGCAATGATGGCACCTGCACATGTGCCGACGAAGACACTGATCCGAGGTGGGACGCGCTGCCTTGAGCGCTCCGGGCCCGAGTTGGAGGAGAGAGAACGATGGCGGTTCCCAAGAAAAAAACGTCCCAGTCCCGCAAGGGAAAGCGTCGCGCGAATTGGCACCTGACCACGCCCGACCCGAACAAGTGCCCCCACTGCAGCGCTCCCCGTCTGCCCCACCGGGTCTGCCGGGAATGCGGCTACTACGGCGAGCGCGAGGTGATGGTCGTCGAGAAGTGATCCGGACGCCCGCTCTGGCGGGCCGGATCCCCACGCCCACCTCGTGGCGGGCACCGGCAAGGAGGTCGGAGGCATGAGTGACGCCCGTAAGAAGCCCGTCATCGCCGTGGACGCCATGGGTGGCGACCACGGGCCGGGTGTGATCATACCCGGCGCCTTGGCGGGCCTGACGCCCGACTCTCCCTATTCCCTCGCCTTCTACGGCGACGAGGATGCCGTCCGCGGTGTCCTCGCGGATCATGCCGTCGATGACCTCGCCGTGAACGTGGTTTCCTGCACCCAGGCCATCGAGATGGGGGAGAGCCCCGCCTCGGCCATCCGCAACCGGCCCGACAGCCCCATCGTCAAGGCCATGGGCCACCAGAAGGCGGGTCAGGTGCAGGCGGTCGTGTCGGCCGGCTCCACCGGGGCCATGGTGGCGGCCAGCCTCATCGTGCTGGGCCGCCTGCCGGGGGTCGAACGCCCGGCCATCGCCACGGTCATCCCCACGGCCAAACGCGAGGTGCTGCTGCTGGACGCGGGCGCCAACGTCCAGTGCAAACCGGAGTACCTCCTGAGCTTCGCCCGCATGGGTGTGGTCTTCGCCCGCGAGGTGATGGGCCTGGAGACGCCGACCGTGGGGCAACTCAACATCGGCGGCGAGGCCTCCAAGGGCACCGAACTGAACGTGGCCACCTTCGGGCTGCTCAAGGAATCGAACCTCGATTTTCAGGGCAACGTGGAGGGTAACGAATTCATGCTGGGCCCCTGCGATGTTGTCGTCACCGACGGTTTCACCGGCAACAACACCCTCAAGCTGGTCGAGGGCTTCGCCCGTTTCCTGGGGGCCCTGGCCCGCCGGGAGGACCTGAGCGACGAGGAACGCGCCGGCTTCCGCCCGGTGCTGGGTTTCCTCCAGAGGAAGTTCTCCTACGAGGCCTACGGCGGCGCCATGCTGCTGGGGGTGGCTGGGATCAGCATCATCGCCCACGGTCGCAGCAACGAGAACGCCATGGCGAACGCGGTGCGTGTGGCCTGGGAACAGATCCACGCCGACCTGCCGGCCAAGATCGCGGCGGCACACTCCTGATCCGCGAGAAGGGCAAGACGGTGGAACACATGCACAGGGTACCCATGATTTTCCCCGGGCAGGCCTCCCAGTCCGTGGGCATGGCCACCGACCTCATGGCGGGCGGTGGTGTGGCCGCCATCTTCCTGGCCGGCATCGACGACGTGCTCGGTACACCCCTGACCCGGGTCATGGGCGAGGGTCCGGCCGAAGTCCTGACGGAAACCCGCAACGCCCAGCCCGCGATCCTGGCCCATTCGGTGGCGGTCGTCCTGGCCCTGGGTGAACTCGACGTGCTGCCGTCCGTCGTGGCCGGACATTCCCTGGGTGAGTTTTCCGCGGCGGTGGCCGCGAGCGCCCTGTGCCCCGAGGACGCCCTGCGTCTGGTGAGGCGGCGGGGCGATCTCATGTTCGCGGCGGGAGAATTGGCGCCGGGCACCATGGCGGCCGTCATGGGTTTGCCGGGGGCGCGGGTGGCCGAGGTGTGCGCCGAGGTGGCGCGGGAGCACGGGGTCGTCGTCCTGGCCAACCACAATTCCGAGGCCCAGGTGGCCATCTCGGGCGAGGTCGCCGCGGTGGAGGCCGCCGGTGTGGCCCTGAAGGAAGCGGGCGCACGCCGGGTCGTGCCCCTGAACGTGAGCGGAGCTTTCCACTCGCCCCTGCTGGAGGACGCCGCGAGCAGCTTCCGCAAGGCCCTGGAGGACGTGGCGGTGCAGGACGCGGCCGTGCCCCTGGTGGCCAACGTGACGGCCGGTCCGGTCACCGCCGGCGAGGAGCTGAAGCAGGGTTTCGCGGCCCAGCTCACGAAACCCGTCCTGTGGCATGACATCATGGAGCACATCTGCGGTGGCGAGACCCCGCCGTCGGTGGTGCTGGAGGTGGGACCGGGACGGGTCCTGACGAACCTCGCCAGGCGCACCTACCCCGACGTGCGCTTCGTGCCGGTGGGCACCCGCGAGGATCTGGAAACAATCCGGGAAGTCCTGGCCGAGACCGGGGCCTGACCGCCAGGGAAAGGGTCGCCATGAGTACTGGAAGCATCATCGTCACGGGAGCGAGCCGAGGCATCGGCCGCGCCATCGCCGAGAAATTGTCGGTGGCCGGCTACGACCTGGCCCTGGTGGCCCGGGATGCGGCGAAGTTGGAGGAGGTCGCGGCGGCCCTCGAAGGCGACGGCCGGGTGCTGGTCTGCGCCGGCGACATCACCGACTTCGAGAGGTCCGAGGCCATCGTCGCCGAGGTGAAGGACGCGTTCGGGTCGGTCGACGGCCTGGTCAACAACGCCGGCGTCACCCAGGACGGTCTCTTCATGCGCATGAGCCCGGAGAACTGGCGCAAGCCCATCGAGATCAATCTCCATGGGACCTTCTACTTTACAAGGGCCGTAGCCCCAATTATGATGCGGCAGCGTGCGGGGCGAATTGTGAATATTTCGTCGGTGATTGGCATGACGGGCAACGCCGGTCAGGCCAATTACGCCGCCAGCAAGGCGGGTATCATCGCCCTGACGAAGTCGGTGGCCTAGGATCTCGGAGGGCGTGGTGTGACTTGCTATGCCGTGGCTCCCGGATTTATCGTCACCGACATGACCGGGGACCTTCCCGAGAAGGTCCGCAACGACATGCTGGGTCAGATCCCTCTCCGCCGCTTCGGCGAAGGGAAGGATGTGGCCGGTGTCGTGAAATTCCTGTTGTCACCGGACGCCGCCTACATCACCGGTCAGACGCTGGTGGTGGATGGCGGCATGATTGCGTAGAAACACGATCACGTTCTCAGGAGGAAAGCGCGAAATGGCGTCGATTCAGGAGCAGGTGTACGAGATCATCCAGCGAAAGCTGTCGGTCAACCCGGAGCAGATCACACCCGAGGCCGTCTTCACCGAAGACTTGGGTGCTGATTCCCTCGACACCGTCGAGTTGGTGATGGACCTCGAGGAAGAGTTCAACATCACGATCCCCGAGGAAGACCAGGAGAAGTTGCGGACCGTGCAGGATGCTATCGACTATCTCGAGCAGCACCTGGACTAGTTCGCCTTCACCGATGCCGGATGCGGTTCGCCGCGCGGTACGGATCGCCCGGTCCCACCCCATCGGGATGGGA
>JAUUZX010000214.1 GCA_030592025.1 bacterium
CAGATGTTCAACCACGGCACCATCACGGCCATGATGTTCCTCTGCGTGGGCGTCCTCTACGATCGCGCCCACCATCGCGAGATCAACGGCTTCGGCGGCATCGGCCTGCAGATGCCGGTCTACACCAGCGTGTTCAGCTTCGCCCTCTTCGCCGCCCTCGGCCTGCCGGGCCTGAGCGGCTTCGTCGGCGAGGCCATGATCTTCATGGGCATCTTCCCGGTGTACCGCACCATCACGATCATCAGCGCCCTGGGCCTGATCATCGGTGCGGCCTACGTGCTGTGGATGCTGCAGCGCGTGTTCCTGGGCCCCAAGCAGGACAAGTACGATGATCTGCCGGATATCAACGCCCGCGAGCTCTTCACCCTGGTGCCGATCGGGGTGCTCGTGCTGCTGCTGGGTGTGTACCCCATGCCGGTGCTGAATCTCATGAAGGCGTCCCTCAACAATCTGATCAAGGTGGTGGCCGGTTAGCGGCCGCCCTGTGAGGAGAGTTCCTCGATGGAACTGTTGCATGTGAACATCCCCAGTTGGTCGGACCTGGCGTTCTGGCGCCCCGAGGCCATCCTCGCCGTGACCTTCCTCCTGGCGCTGGTCGGCGACCTGGTGGTGCGCGGCCGTCGGCCGTGGGTGCCCTTCGCGGTGACGGTCTTCGGCCTGATCACCGCCGGCAGCTACGCGGTGGCCGACCTGGGCGCCCCCGCCCACACCATCATGGGCGACCTGATCGTCGTCGACGGTCTGGCCGCCTTCTTCCGCATCCTCTTCATCTTCACGGGACTGGCCACGGTGCTCTACGCCTGGACCTCCGAGGAGATCATGGGGCCCAAGCGGGAGAACAAGGGCGAGTTCTACGCGCTCACGGCTTTCCTGACCCTGGGCATGTGCGTCATGGCCGAGGCCAAGGACCTGCTGATGCTCTTCCTGTCCATGGAAGCGGTGGGTCTCACGAGCTACGTCATGGCCGGCTACATGCGTTCGAGCCTCCGCAGCACCGAGGCCTCGCTGAAGTACGTCCTCTTCGGCGCGGTGAGCAGCGCCATCATGCTGTACGGCCTGTCGCTGCTCTACGGCATGACCGGCAGCATGCAGTTCGCGGGCATCCGCACAGGTCTCGAGGCCGGCACGGTGGCTCCCTTCGGTCTGCTGGTGGCGGTCGTCCTGGTGCTGGCGGGCATGAGCTACAAGATCGCCGCGGTGCCCTTCCACTACTGGGCACCGGATGTGTACGAAGGTGCGCCCACCCCGGTGAGCGCCCTGTTTTCCGTGGGACCCAAGGCCGCGGGCTTCGCCCTGATGATCCGTTTCTTCTTCACGACCCTGGCCGCCGGTCCCGACGCCAACGCGTCGGCCAACAACATCGGCCAGATCAACTGGCCGCTGCTCATGTCCGTGATCGCGGCGGCGACCATGACCTACGGCAACCTGGTGGCCCTGCGCCAGGACAACGTCAAGCGCATGCTTGCCTACTCGAGCATCGCCCACGTGGGCTACCTGCTCATGGGCTTCGTGCTGCTGACCGACGCCGGCCTCCAGGCCATCCTCTTCTACCTGCTGGTCTACACCCTCATGAACCTGGGCGCCTTCTTCTTCGTGGTGGCCGTCAACAACCATCTCAAGAGCGAGCACCTGGACGACTGGGTCGGCCTCGGGTTCCGGATGCCCTGGGCGGGCGCCATGATGGTGGTCTTCCTGGCCTCGTTGACGGGGGTGCCGCCCTTCGCGGGCTTCGTCGGCAAGCTGTACCTGTTCACGGCGGTCATGGACCGGCAGTGGTTCTGGCTCGTCATCGTGGCGGCCCTGAACAGCGTGGTCAGCCTCTACTACTACTTCCGGGTCGTGAAGCACATGTTCCTCATGACGCCGCCCGAGGGCGCGGACATGTCGCCCCTGAAGCTGCACTGGCTGCAGTACACGATCATGGGCGCCCTGGCCCTGCCGACCGTCGGCCTGGGGCTGTACTTCGGTCAGTTCAAGGACCTGGCGGACCAGGCGATCCGGATGATGACGGCGGGGTTGTAGCCGGTCGTTCGGAACGGATGAAGATCGAGCGGGCGGGCGCCACCAGGGTGCCCGCCCGCTTCGTTTTGGTTGTGCCTTCGAAAATGTGTCTGTCCAATCCAGGACCACTTTTCAGCACTGATAGATCAAATGAGTAGCCTTGTGGGTCAAAAGTTGTTAGTT
Source organism: bacterium (assembly GCA_030592025.1). The sequence goes on from JAUUZX010000214.1 coordinate 2,185, forward strand.
AGGATCTGCGGGACACAATTTCAGAGGCACAACTCTCGGCCAAGGCGGTAAGCGGTGACGTTCGGCAAATCCATGTGGGGGATCTCGCTCGTAGCGGCGTTGTTGGCGGCCTCCGCGGCCCAGGCCGTCCCGGTCACCTTCCAGGTGCGCATGGGCTACCAGGTCGAGCTGGGCAATTTCGACCCCGCCCTGGACTCGGTGGTCGTGGCGGGTTCCTTCAACGGCTGGGGCACCGCGCCTCTGACCCCCTTGGCCGACGCCAACGGCGACACCATCTACGAGATCACCTTGGAAGGATTCTCCGCGTCCGAAACCATCGAGTTCAAGTTCCGCATCAATGGTTTGTGGGACGGTAGCGAGGAATTCCCGGGCGGTGGCCCCAATCGCGTTTACACCGTCCAGACCGGCGGGAACGAGATCCTCGTCTGGTACGGCGACGTGGTGTACCAGGCCCCCGACGTCGGCCAGCTCTCCTGGTGGAACGACGCGGTCTTCTACGAGATCCTCGTGCGCAGTTTTCACGATAGCGACGGTGACGGCATCGGGGACCTGCCGGGCCTGACCCAGCAGCTGGACTACCTCAACGACGGCGACCCGGCGACCACCGACGATCTGGGGATCACGGCGATCTGGCTCATGCCCATCAACGACTCCCCCAGCTACCACGGCTACGACGCCGTCGACTACCGCGCCATCAACCCCGACTACGGCACCATGGCGGACTTCGAGGCGTTCCTCGCCGCGGCCCACGCGCGGGGCATCAAGGTCATCGTCGACTACGTGATGAACCACTGCTCCACCCAGCACCCCTGGTTCCAGGCCGCCGCCGCGGGCAACCCCATCTACCGCGACTACTTCCGCTGGTCGGCGAGCGACCCCGGGCAGACCGGTCCCTGGGGGCAACAGGTCTGGCACTGGGACCCGTCCGGCTACTACTACGGTCTGTTCTGGGGCGGCATGCCCGACCTCAACTACGAGAATCCCGCCGTGAAGACCGAGATGTTCGACACGGCGACGTACTGGCTCGACACCGTGGGCGTGGACGGCTTCCGCCTCGACGCCGTGCTCTACATCCTGGAGGACGGCTCCCAACTCGAGAACACGGCGGCGACGCTCCAGTTCTGGCAGGACTACAACCAGCACGTCAAGGCGGTGAACCCGGACGTCGTTTCCGTGGGGGAGGCGTGGTCCGATCCGTCCACCGTGCTGGACTACGTCGTGGACGACCGTCTGGACTTCTGCTTCGAGTTTTCCCTCGCATCCAGCATCCTCGGCGCCGCGGGCGGGGCCGACGCCCAGGGCCTGGCCAACACGGCCCAGCAGGTCTACGGCCTCTACCCGTACCTCCAGTGGGGCACCTTCCTGACCAACCACGACCAGAACCGTGCGTTCACCGTGCTGGGTGAGGACCAGGGCAAGGCCGAGGTGGCCGCCGGCATCTACCTCAGCCTGCCGGGGGTTCCCTTCCTCTATTACGGCGAGGAAATCGGCATGGTGGGCAGCAAGCCCGACGAGTACATCCGCACGCCCATGCAGTGGACCGACGGCCCCGACGCCGGTTTCACGACGGGCACGCCCTGGATGACGATCAACGCCAACTACCCCCAGTACAACGTGGCCGTGGAGCAGCAGGACCCGACCTCGCTGCTGGCCTGGTACAAGGAACTGATCGCGGTGCGCAACGGGACGCCGGCCCTGAGGCGGGGCGAGTACCTCCCGCTGGCGAGTTCCGCGGGGTCGGTCCTGGCCTTCCAGCGGCAGCACGAGCAGCAGACCGTGCTCTGCCTTGCCAACACCGCGAACTTTGCGCTCAGCGGCGTCACGGTGACGGGCTCGGCGGCGGGCCTGACGCCGGGCGACCACGCCCTCGTCAACCTGCTCGACGCCACCGACACGCCCACCGTCACGGTCACCGCGGCGTACGAGATCAACGGCCTGGACCTGGCGGCCCACGAGGTCGCGATCTACGAGTTCGTCAACACGAGCGGCGTCGAGCCCGGTGACGGCGGACCGCCGCGGGCCGGGCTCCAGCTCCAGCAGAACCACCCCAACCCCTTCAACCCGTCGACGACCATCCGCTACGTGCTGCCCGAGCATGCCCACGTGAAGCTGAGCGTCTACGACGTGGCCGGGCGCGAACTGGCGGTGATCCGGGACGGTGCGCAGGAGGCGGGCTCCCACGTGGAGAGCTGGGACGGGAGGGACCGCACGGGACGGCCCCTTGGGACCGGCGTGTACTTCGTGCGCCTCGTCGCTGCGGGGGAGACGCGGGTGTCGAAGATGTTGCTGATGAAATAGGGGGTCAGTCCTTTCGGATCAACCCCACGACCCACAGCAGCACAATGGCCCCCACCAGGGCCGTGCCGAAGGACCCCAGCAGCCCGCCCCAGGTGACGCCCAGGAGTCGGAACAGGAATCCGC
>JAUUZX010000022.1 GCA_030592025.1 bacterium
CAAGTAGTAACAATGGCAAGAGTAACCATGGCCCCGCCTCACGCCAGCGATCAGTAGTCAGATCATCCGTTTCGCTGGCCGCATGCAGCAAGGCCTCGCCGGCGACGACCGCGCCGGGATCATCCGTGGTGCGCCAGGACCAGGACCACGTGCCCCGGGGCCAGGGGCAGGCCTGCAGGGCGGCGGGCGGGATGAGCCCGGCGAGGGCATCGCTCCCCATTGGTCCGGGTGCGGCGGGATCCTCGTCCGGTCCGCATCCGGCCGGGATCAATGTGGCCAGAATCAACCCGATGAGCAACGTCCCTTGGAGGGAGAGGACGGTGCGGGTTGCGGCGGTCGGCCATTTTTCGCTGGCCGACGGGGGCGATTGCGTGTTGACTGGTGTGGTTGTTCTCATGGGCCGGCCATTGCCTGTAGCGTGCCCGGAACGGCGTCGTGGGGGAACCATCTCTCTGCCAAGGTGTTGGCGGGATTTCGCTTGGGTTTGCCCCGCCGCAACCGACAACGATCAGAGACCCCGTCGGGCCCCTATGACCATTCGAGGAGTCACCGCGCATGGATCCCTTTCTGGACGATGCCCAGCAGAGCCGCCCCGGCCTTGATCTCGGCATGTTGTGGCGCGCTTTCTGGCGCCGCAAGCTGCTGTTCTTCGTGCCCTTCCTGCTGTGCCTGTCCATGGCGGCCGTGGTCATCAAGACCATGGATCCGCTCTACGCCTCGTCGGGGCTGATCGAGGTCCGCATGGACCACTTCCGCAGCCGCCTGCTGGCCGATCCCGGCGCGGCCTTCAACCGGCGGCGTGACATCGGTCGTGAGATCGAGAACGACATGGTGAACCTCCTCACCTCCCCGAAATTTCTGCAGGGGGTCGCCAAGGATCTCGGGCTGGCCGACGTCGCTCCGGCAGCGGCAGGTTCGGCCGAGGATGCCGCCTACAACGAGGAGGCGGCCCTCTACCGGGCCGCGAGCCGCTTGAACCGGCAGGTGCGCATCGAGTCGCGGACGGCATCGATCTTCGAACTTTCGGTGCGGGACGGTAATCCCCACGAAGCCTACCGCCTGGCCAGGTTCATCATGACGCGGTTCATCGAGGAGTACCGTCTGGCCCGTCTGTCGGCACGGAGCTCGACCCGCGAGTTCCTCGAGTCCCAGCGCACCCGCTACTCGAAAGAACTGGCAGGGGCCGAGACCGAGCTCAACGATTTCCTGGCCCTTGCCGCGTCGACCGAACTGGTGGGTAGCCACGTCCACGGAGGCAATGTCATGGTCGCCGCCGAGAAGGTGGCGCGGGTGAACGAACGCCACGACGGCGTCGACGCGGTGGAGTTCAACCAGTTGGCGCGGACGGCCCGGCGGATTCTGGGCGCCGACCCCCCCAGCGGGGTCTACGCCAACGACGCCATCATCAAGACCCTGCTCGTGGACCTGCAGGACATGGGCGTCGAGCTGATGACATCCCCGGAAACGGACAGCGAGTACGCGAGTCTGGAGACGCGGCTGGGGCGGTCCCGCGTGCGGATCAACAACCGTGTCGAGGAGATGGTGGCGGCCAACCACCTCGGCGTCGGTGTGCTCGATCGCAGTCGCTTGACCCAGTACTACTACTCTTATCTGTACCGGAGCGTCGAGCTGAAGGTCACCCGGGCCGTCGAGAAGAGCCTGCGCGACTACCGCCGCTTCGTGTCCCAGCAGCCTATCCAGTCGGCCCGGCTGTCCGAGTTGCAGGAGACGGTCGACAGCGCCCGCCAACTCGTGACCACCATCAGCCAGGAGATCACCCAGCAGGAGATGAACCTGGACGCCGGCATGTCCGACGTCGGTCTGCAGATCTCCGCGCGCCAGCCGCCTGTGCTGCGGTCCGCGCCCATCGAACCGGACGTGACCAAGCTGTCGTTCATGGGCTTCATCCTGTCCCTGGGTCTCGGGACCGGGCTCGTGGTGCTGGCGATCCTCATGGACCGTTCGTTCCGGACCGTCGAGGACATCGAGTACACCCTCGGCATCAAGGTCATCGGGACGCTGCCCCTCATCCAGGACGACCACTTCATCCGCAAGCGGCGCCTGCGCCTGCTGCGCTGGGCGACGATCATCCTGGCGATCCTGGCGGTGGCGGCGGTCGGGTTCCTCGTCGTGTACCCGATGCTCAACATGTAGGAAGGAACGGGGATGACCACACGACAGGACACGGTCCGGAGCGGTTTGATCGACATCGAGTCGCCCATGGCCATCGAGATGCGGCGCATCATGATGCGCATCGGCCGCCAACTCGACCTGGACCGCAAGCGGGCCCTCATGGTCACGAGTGCGGAACGCAGCGAGGGCAAGAGCCTCTTCTGCCTGCATTTTTCCCTGGTGCTGGCCTACCACCTGCCGCGGCGGGTGCTGCTCATGGATGGCGATATCCGGAGGCCCGTGCAGCACACCGTCTTCCAGGCCGAGTGCTCGCCGGGCTTCAGCGACCTGCTCCAGGGGGAGGCCGCCGTGGCCGACGTCGTGCGGCCGACCAAGGTCAAGAATCTGGACTTCCTGCCCGCCGGCGAGTCGGGTGGTCGACCTAGCCGGCTCTTCGGCGGTTCCCGCGTGCGCGACACCATCGAGCAGCTCCACAAGGTCTACGACGTGATCATCCTCGATTCGCCGCCGGTCGTGCCGGTCAGTGATCCTCTCCATTTCCTGGATGCCGTCGACGGGGTGCTCTACCTGGTCATGGTGGGGCAGACCCCCAAGGAGCTTTCCAAGCGCGGCGTCGACATCCTCGAGAACGCCGGCGCCAACATCCTGGGGGTCATCGCCAACAACCTCGGCGAGGTCCTGCCCTATTACTACGATAAAAAATACTACGGGTACGGGGTGTCGGACAGCTGAGGCGGAGCGTCTCCGTTGCTCGCGGCGGGATTCGGGAGTTGACCTCCCCGGGCCCCAACCCGTAGTTTGGTGTGTGCAAAAGTGCGGGGACTGTTGCAGTCCCTTTTGTTGTACCCGTTTGGCTCTGGGATATACCCGGATAGCGGCTGCGGCAACGATACCGATGAGCGCGGAAAGGCGTACCCCATGACCGACAAGATCGAGGAAAAAAAGAGCTTCGGGCAGGTGGTCGGCGATTCCTTCAAGGAACTCGGGGAAACGCTCGTGGCCTGTGTCAATGCTCCGAAGGCCCTCTGGGGCATCAATATCCCCTCCGTCATCGACGGGCTCGTCTACTTCGGTATCCTGACCATCCTGGGCAAATTCTGCTCCGAGAACATCCACCTCACGGACCAGCAGGCAGGCTGGGTGTACTCGGGGGTCACGAGCGGGATCACCCTGTCCATGCTCTTCCTGGGTGGGGTCAGTGACCGGATTGGCGTGCGCAAGGCCCTGGCCCTGGCCTTCGGCATGTTCGTTGCGGGACGCTCGCTGATCGCCCTGGCGGGCACCCTGAACCTCGGGGAAGGCCTGGGCTCACCCATGTTCTTCATGACGGTGGCGGGTCTGCTCATCATGGTCGTCGCCTACGGGCTCTACCAGCCGGCCGCCTACGCCGGCGTCAAGCGCTACACCAACAAGAAGACCGCGGCCATGGGCTACGCGGTGGTTTACGGACTCATGAACCTGGGCGCGTTCTTCTCGGGCTTCATCTCGCCCCTGGTGCGCCGCAACTTCACGGAGACCCTGCCGCCCAACGGTCTGGCCGCCGTGTTCTGGGTGTACGTGGCGCTCATCGCGGGCGCCCTGGTCGTCACGCTGCTCGTGCTGAACAAGCGGACCGACGCGGAAGCCGTCGCGAAGGTGGCCGCGCAGAACAAGGCCATCGACGCCGAGGCCGGCGAGACGGAAAAGAAGGAGACCACGGCGGATAAGACGTTGGCCCCGGTCGCCATCAGCAACGGGCTCTTCATCACGCTGCTCGTCGTGACCGTCGCGGCCATCGTGTTCGCGATCCGCCAGAAGGTATCCGGCAGCGGGCCGTTCCTGCCGGTGGCCATCGCTGCGGGCGTGTTGGCCGCAGCGTCCGTGGCGGAGTTCATGCGCCATCGTCCGGACCACCCGTTCCGGGACGCGCGCTTCACCTTCTTCATCTTCGTCCTGATCCCGGTGCAGACCCTGTTCGCCCACAACTGGCTGACGTTGCCCTACTACCTGGACCGCGCCTTCCGCGGCAGCATGGTCAGCGACTACTTCGAGTTCTTCTCGAACCTGAACCCGATCATGATCTTCTTCCTCGCGCCCATCGTCGCCGGCCTCACGGCGCGGGCGAACATTTACCGCATGATGATCATCGGCACCCTGGTCATGGCCCTGCCGACCTTCCTGCTCTCCTTCGGTCCCAACATGCCGCTGTTCCTGACCTACGTGCTCCTGATGAGCGTGGGCGAGGCCATGTGGCAGCCGCGGTTCCTCCAGTGGATCGCGGAGATCGCTCCCGAGGGCAAGACGGGCCTGTACATGGGCATCGGGCAGTTCCCGTGGTTCCTCACGAAATTCGTCACGGGCCTGTACTCGGGCTACTTCGTGGCCAACTACCTGCCCGACCCCGATCTCGGGCTGGCCATGCACAGTGGCAGGATGTGGCTGATCTACGCCTTCATCGCGATGATCTCGCCCGTGGCCCTGATCCTGGCCTCCAAGTGGATGGCCAAGGGCATGGAGGCGAAGCGCGCGAACTGAGCGCTCTTCACCTGATAAAAGAAGGCGGCGGTCCCACGGGGACCGCCGCCTTTCTTTTTCCGGTGCCGGAGGGTCAGTCCGCGAGGGCCGCTTCCAGCTTGCCCCGAATGGCGCTCCGCACCCCCGCCGCCAACTCCTCGCAGCGGGACAGGGCCTCCTTGGCGGCCACCAGGGTCTCGGACCCGAAAGCGGGCTCGGCGCTCTGGTCCAGTTCCTTCAGGGAATCCAGGTTGATCAGGACGTTGTAGTAGGCGCCCTCGGCACCAGCCATGCCGGCCAGGGCGGCCACGCCCGCGTCGCTCAGGCTGTTCACGTTGCCGATGCGGCCGACCTCACCCGCCAACTCCAGCAACTCCGGCACGGCCTCGAGCACCGACAGGGGGACACGGGTGGCTTCCCGGGTGGCCGCGGCCACGGCCAGGTCGCGGGCCTTGGCCTGGGCTGGAGTGGACTTGGGCAGGCGGAACGTGTCCAGGACGGCATTGAAGGCGTCGGTGTCGCCGTCGATGGCCGCCAGGAAGAAGTCCTTCAGGTCCTGGCCGCGCACGGCGATTTCCTTCACGCGATCCTGGGCCTTGGCGTATTTCTTCTTGCCGACGGTGAGGTTGCCGACCATGGCGGTCAGGCCGGCGGCCTGAGCCGCGCAGAGGGCCGCCACCGAGCCGCCGCCGGGGGCGGGGCTGTCGGTGGACAGTTCGTCGACGAACTCGCGGTTGCTCATGCCCACGAGGGGGCCGTCGACCATGCCGGCCTGGTACTCGACGATCTTCTCCATGGGATCGAAGGGCGTCAGTTCCCGCAGGCCGAGGCTCTGGATGGCGGTCTCGATGAGCTGGCGCCGGGGCAGGCCGGGGGACTGGTTGGCGGCGCGCTGGAAGTGCTTGCCGGCGGCCAGCAGGTCGCCTTCGGGGATGAGGCCGACGAGCTCGCTGCCCGTGGCCCGGGCACCCCGGTCCCGGGCGCTGTTGCGGCAGGCCTCGAAGGCTTCGTGGGGCTTGGTGATCGCCGTGTTCACCAGGTTGATGGAGACCTGGGCGCGGTCGTACTCGGGGATAACCCAGCCCACGGCCTTGCAGGCCTTCAGGTGGTAGGGACCGGGCACGAGGACGGGCTTGCCGCGCTCGTCGCGCACGATGACGCCCTTGGCGTCACGCTGGGCCCGCCCCGCCTCCTTGATGTCCAGGGCCACCTGGCTGGCGACGGACTTGTTGCGGGTGTTCAGGTTCACGTTGTAGGCCACCAGGAAGCCGCGGGCGCTGACATTGGTGGCCCCGGTGCGGGCCGCGCGTTCGTTCCAGACGTTGGGGCCGAAGTCGGGGGCCCATTCGGGTTTGCCCAGCTTGTCGGCCAGGGCCTCGTACTCACCCTTGCGCACCACGGCCAGATTCTTCCAGGCGGGCTTGGACGCGGCTTCTTCGTAAAGGTAGACCGGGATCTCCAATTCCTCGCCGATGCGTCGACCCACCTGGCGGGCGATCTCCACGCACTCGTCCATGGTGACGCCCCGCACGGGCACGAAGGGGCAGACGTCCGTGGCCCCGTGGCGGGGATGGGCACCGGAATGCTTGCCCATGTCGATGAGCTCGGCGGCCCGCTTGACCACGCGGAAGGCGGCTTCGGCCACGCCCGTGGGGTCGCCGATGAAGGTGATGACGGTGCGGTTGGTGTCGGCTCCGGGGTCCACGTCCAGCAGGTGGACGCCGTCGACCTCGGGGATGACGGCGGTGACGGCGTCGATGACCGCCTGATCACGCCCCTCGCTGATGTTGGGAACGCACTCGACGAGCTTCTTCATGGCACCGACCTCGGGCTGGGGGTGGATTGTCCGCGGGCCCACGGAGAGCCGGGACCCTGCCCAAACAATAAACCGCCGCTGGTGCGATTTCCAGCGCCGTGACGGCGCTCCGCGGGCCGATGCAACCTTCACCGCGAGCCCTGCGTCTACCATGACGTCGGGAGGGTCGCCGGGCACGCCGGTCCGAACCCGCACGACCGTTGCCCCAACTTTCCGGGAGTTCCCGCCATGCTGAAGAGAGCCCGTTTCTGGATCTTCACGGCCCTCGTGCTCCTGCTCGTCGGCGGGGTCCTGTTCGCCACCGGCACGCTGCCCTTCGGCGTGAACGGGTCCGTCGCCGCCGCCGACACCGCCGCCGTGGACACCCGCGCGGAGGGCTCGTCGTCCGACGGGGACAAGGATCCCGAGGAACTGCCGGTGCCCGTGGAGTTGGCTTCGGTCTCGGCCCGCGGCATCAGCGCGTACTACCGCGCGGCGTCGGTCATCGAGGCCGACCGCCTCGTGGAGCTCGTCTCCCGGGTGCCGGGTCGCGTGCGGCTCCTGAGCGTCGAGGAAGGTGACTGGGTCGAGAAAGAGCAGATCCTGGTGGAGCTGGAGAACGATCGCGAAGTCATCCAGCTGCACAAGGCCGACCTCACCGTGGGCGACAAGGCCCGGCAACTCGAGCGCAGCCGGTCCATGCTGGCCGAGGAACTCATCTCACGCCAGGAGTTCGACGACGTCGAGTCCGCCTGGCGCCTGGCCAACGCCGAGCGCGACCTGGGCGCCATTGCCCTGGAGGAGACCCGGATCCGCGCGCCCTTCGCCGGTCAGGTGACCGAGCGCAAGGTCGTCGAGGGCCAGCAGGTCGCCGCCGGGGCTTCGGTCTTCACGCTGGGGGACTTCACTCCGTTGCGACTGCGGGTGCATCTGCCTGAGAGCGTGGCGCGGAAGGTGGTGCCGGGTCAGCGGGTGCTCGTGGCGCCCGACGCCCTGGCCGTGGACCTGCCCGCGGTGGTGGAGCGCATCTCGCCGGTGGTCGACCCGGTCACGAGCACGGTGCGCCTGACCCTGCTGCTGGACGACGCCGGCGGCGGGGCGCAGGTCGGCGGGTTCGCCAAGGTGCGCATCACCACGGACAACCACCACGACGCCCTGGCCATCCCCAAGATCGCCCTGGTGGAGGAGGGCGCCCTGCGCAGTGTCTTCGTGGCCGAGGCCGACACCGTGCGCAAGGTCGAGATCCGCACCGGGCTGTACGACGAGACCCACGTGGAGATCCTCGAGGGCCTGCAGGGCGGCGAGTTCGTGGTGAAGGCCGGCCAGGGCAGCCTGCGCACGGGATCCCGGGTGACTGCCCTCAACGGGGGCGACGTGGGTTACGACTCGGCGGTCCGCGACATGACGCCGTCCGTCGCCACGGTCGCGTCCCTGACGGGCTCGGAGTAGCCCATGAAGATCATCCGCTACGCTGTCACCCACCCGGTCACCGTTTGGATGGTCACCCTCGCGGCCGTGGTCTTCGGCATGACCTCCCTCGGCCGGCTGGACCTGCGCCTGCTGCCCGAGATCAAGTACCCGACCCTGACGATCCAGACCGAATTCCCGGGCACCGCCCCGGTGGACGTGGAGAACCTCGTCACCCGGCCCATCGAGGAGTCGGTGGGGGTCGTGCCGGGTCTGCGCCAGGTGCACTCCATCAGCCAGGCCGGTCTGTCCCAGATCACCCTCGAGTTCAATTGGGGCACCCCCATGGACTACGCGTCCCTGGATGTGCGCGAGAAGGTCGACCTGGTGCGGCTGCCCGACGAGGCGACGATTCCCGTGTTGCTGAGGTACGACCCGGCCCAGGACCCGGTGGTGCGCATCGGTCTGACGGGCGCGGCGCCCCTGGTGCAGTTGCGGAACCTGGCCGACGACGTGGTGAAGAAGGAGATCGAGGCCCTGCGGGGCGTGGCGGCGGCGAGGGTGTCGGGCGGCCTGGAAGAGGAGATCCGCGTGGCCGTCGACGAGACGCGCCTGGCGGCCCTGGGCCTGACCATCGACCAGGTCAGCCAGGCCCTGGCGGCGGAGAACATCAACGCTTCCGGCGGCCGTCTGCGGGACCGCAACGCCGAGTACATCGTGCGCACCCTGAGCCGCTTCGAGGACCTGACCGACATCGAGCAGGTGACCATCGCCGTGGTGGCGGAGCGGCCGGTGCGTCTGTTGGATGTGGCCACGGTGGACCGCACCCACAAGGACCGCACGTCCGTCACCCACATCGGTGGCGAGGAGAGCGTCGAGATCGCCGTCTTCAAGGAGGGCGACGCCAACATCGTCGAGATGGCGGGGCAGGTGCGCGGCCACATGGACCGTCTCCGCGAACAGCTGCCCGAGCACATGGAACTCGAGGTGCTCTTCGATCAGTCCGTGTTCATCGCCCAGGCCGTGGCCGAGGTGCGGAACAACGCCCTGGTGGGCGGACTGCTGGCGGTGATGGTGCTCTTCATCTTTCTGCGGGACGTGCGCAGCACCCTCATCATCGGCCTGGCCATCCCGGTCTCCATCGTGGCGACCTTCATCCTCATGCTGACCCGGGGCGTGTCCCTGAACGTCATGTCCCTGGGCGGCCTCGCCCTGGGTGTGGGCATGCTCGTGGATAATTCGATCGTGGTGCTGGAATCGATCCACCGGCGGCGGGACGCGGCGGCCGCGGGCACGTTGGCGGCGGACACGGCGGCGTGGGGCGCCAGCGAAGTGGCCGGGGCCGTGACGGCCTCGACCCTGACGACGCTGGCCGTCTTCGTGCCCATCGTCTTCGTGGTGGTGGGCGTGGCGGGGCAGATCTTCACGGATCAGGCCCTGACCGTGACGTTCTCCCTGGCGGTGTCGCTGGTAGTGGCGCTGACCTTCACACCCATGGCGGCGGCATTCGGCCGCGGCAGGAAAGAGACCGGCCCGGAAGGGGGTCCCGCCCGTGAGGGGGGGATGCAGGTGGACGGCGATCCGGCCACGGTGCCGGGGGCCGGGTCCCACGGGTCCGCTTCCTGGTCCTCTCCTGCCGACGGCCGCCGCCGCTGGGTGCGTTGGCCCCAGGTGGCGGGGCTGTTCCTCGTGGTCGGGTTGCCCGTTCTGGTTCTCCGTGCCGGACGTCTGCTGTTCGTGGGCCTGCACAAGTTGTTCGTGGTGGTCATGTGGCCGGCTACCTGGG